>JACPVN010000104.1 GCA_016191715.1 Ignavibacteriota bacterium
CCATTGTTTGTATGCACCGAGATAGAACTAGAATTATCGTTCCCGATAAGAACATCTTTATCACCGTCACCGTCAACATCATACAGTTGAACTCCGATGGGATTGGTTCCGGTCGCGTAATCCACCTTTGCCGCGAAGGTTGCATTTCCATTATTCATGAGAACCGAGAATGTATTCGTGCTTGCGTTATTATTCGTAACGATAAGGTCGGCATAGCCATCACCGTTCACATCTCCTGCGGCAACATACCACGGCGAGGTACCGGTGGTATAATCAACCTTCGATGCGAATGTCCCATCGCCATTATTCTTAGCTATGGATACTGTATTCTGATTGAATTTTGTGACTGCGATATCTCCGTCCCCGTCATTATCCAGATCGCTGACAGTAACAAAATATGGTCTGCTATTGTGTTCGTATGCATAATCCACTTTTGTGGCAAATGTTCCGTTTCCGTTATTTTTGAGAACCGATACATCGTCAGAGTACGCATTTGCAGAGATAATATCTTCATCGCCATCGCCGTCAAGATCGTACGTTGTAACGGAGAGCGGGATATTTCCCACCGAGTAGTCCACCTTCGAAGCAAACGTCCCGTTGCCATTATTCATTAACACAGAAATTGTTCTGCTGGGATCAGAATTTGCTACAATCACATCTCCATAACCATCGCCGTTTACATCTTTCACTGTTACTCCGCGCGGAGAGGAGCCGGTTACATAATCCACTTTTGTAGCAAAGGTTCCGTTACTATTATTCCTGAGGATAGAAACAGTTCCGGCACTATCGTTCGTGACAACAATATCTAAAAAGCCATCGACATCAACATCAAACAGCGTTACACCAAACGGGTCTCCTCCGGCGCCGTAATCGGTTTTCGAAGCGAACGTTCCGGTAGATGAATTATTCTGTATCGAGAACTGCCAGTGGTAACCATTCGTGAGCGCATCGCTTGTAGAAGAAAGAATATTTTTTGTAAGATTAACGGTAACAACTTCACCGGATGTAAAATCAGTTGCCGGATTAAACGTGAACATCGTATCACCGGTCAGTGTAATCACTCCTGCATGTTTCCCTGATTGCGAACCGTGAATGAGGACGTTACTCGTCGTGAGTGTTCCCGTGTTCATCGAAGTAGTAAAGATAACCGAGATGTTCGAGGACTTCGAAATACCTCCCGCGTTTTTTGTCGGTGACACTGATTTGACAGAGGGAACAGTAAACACATTATTGAGTGCAACTGTCTTGGCATCGGTGGCGTACTCCTGTGCCTCAACATCAAACAAAAAGAAAAGAACAAACAAAATCGTGATAGTAGAAAACCGAATCAGTTGTTTCATGGTGACGCTTCCTATAATTATTTGGAAAAAATAATAGTTGGTTTTTATTTGTAAACTTCCGAATGTGTTCCTAACGTAATGAATATAATTGCTTTCCCTCCCAGAGTCTTACATCGTTCAATAATTGGAAGAGGAACATATTCCTTTGCTTCTTCACAAACAGCAAAAATTAATCTGATATTTTCCGTAACCCGCGCACTGCGCAATCCTTTGAGATGATGATGCAACGGTTCACTCTTACAGTTATGATATGGGTCTTCAAGCAGGAAGAATATTTTTCGTTCGAAGAGTTTCCTCATACTTTTGTATTTTCGTAATTGCTTCTGAAACTCAGGAGTGTACGAAGGTTTGTATATCAATCGAAGACCTCGGCGTGAGAGAGCAAGGCGCCTTGTCGTACTTCGTCTAATCCCCGTTTTATAGACTTCATGAGTTTCTTGTCATTGAGAATTTGCAGCGTCTCCATAAGTCCGAGAAAATCATCAATGTGCATTTGAACGGCGTCGGGACGCTTCTTATCAGAATATAAATATCTCAATTCCCGAAAGGGGTAGAATCGCTTTGCTTGTTTAACAGTCTGAATCATAGGAACCTTTTAGTAAATAACGTTAACAGAATAATAATCTTTTTACCGATAATCAAACTGCGTAGTACCATTGTTGCCGTTGCTGCTTGTTTCGTTCATGTGCAGAAGCAAAATAGGTTTGGCATCGGGTTGGCGCTCCTGCGTTTCCACATCAGTCTAAAAAATGAACAAGGAGAAACAGCACGATGATGATAATCTACACAACGCATGGAACTTCTTCACGATGAAATTCATTTTGTAATGGTAATACTTTCTCCCGTTCCTAATGGAACGGTAAGAGCATATAATAATGGGTTGAAGATACTAATTATTGCATGTTTTGTCAAACAAAATATCGCCGTGTAGGTCGAAATTTATTTCGACCAATGGACGATTTGAAAATCGTCTTACATAGTATATCGTTTTTTGATTCATAATGCGAAATTTCTTACTATGTTAGCACTTATGTCAGAAACCATCAGTCAGAATACAGGTTCTTCCGAAAACGTCCGCAAACTCGCCGCTATCATGTTCACCGACATCGTCAGTTTTTCTAAACAAATGGGGAAAGATGAACATGCGACTCTTGCGTTGCTTGATATTCATAACAACATTGTTTCTCAGATTATCGGGAAGCACTCTGGAAGAATCATCAAAAGTATCGGTGATGCGTTCTTTGTTGAGTTCGATAGTTCGGTGAGCGCAGTTGCATGCGCGATAGAAACACAGACTACACTCAAAGAACACAACGAAGCACATCCTGAAGAACATCCGATTGTCATCAGAATCGGCGTGCATGTCGGAGATGTTGTGAAGAAGAACAACGACCTCTTCGGAGACGGAGTAAATATCGCGGCGCGCATCCAACCGAAAGCGGAACCGGGAGGAATTTGTATTTCGGAAGATGTCGCACGTCAGGTGCGCGGAAAAATCAACCTTCCGATGGTGAAAGTGGGTGTGGGTGAACTGAAGAATATTGACATTCCGATTATTCTCTATCAGGTTGCACTTCCGTGGCTGAAAGTAAAACCGGCACCGGCACATCCGTTCAAACAATTGATTTCCGGAAAGAAGCACATTCTTATCTCTTCGCTCGTTCTTCTTTTTGTCGTTGTGGTCGGATGGTTCGGGTATTCGTTCTTTTCCAAACATCATTCCGTTCCTGAGGGAGAACGTTCACTCGTTGTGCTTCCGTTTCAAAATGCAGGAGAGTCTGCCAACGATTTTCTTGTTGATGGCATCACAGATGAAATCAACAAACACCTGTCGAAGATTCCGGGAATGCTCGTTATCTCGAAATCAGCAACACAGAAATACAAAGGGAACACTGTCTCCAACGATAACATCGCGGCGCAGTTTGGAGTGCGATTCGTGCTTTCAGGAAACGTACAACTCAACGCCTCGCAACTCAACATCGCGGCATCACTCTATGACGCGAAGGAAAAAAAAGTTGTATGGGAAGAACGTTTTGATAAACCTCGTTCTGAAATTATGAATGTCGGAGAGAACATTGAATCAAAAATATTTGAGTTATTTGAAGTTCAACAGGATGCTCATCAATTTCATACAAGA
>JACPVN010000132.1 GCA_016191715.1 Ignavibacteriota bacterium
ACACAATTTTACAGATTTTGAGTATCTCCGCATTTGAGAAAACTCCTATTTTACAAGCACTTACAGCGAGTGACCCTCAAAACCAACCGCTGCTTCACCATAACCAATTGAATCTCTTTCACTTATAGTTGGACACTACTGACCCAATATATAAAACGTAGTACGTAAGCACAACAGTAATACCTGTTGTTCAAATTGATTATAGATTCAAGTGCGTTGTAAATATTTTCTTCCCGTACAGGAAACCGAAGTTGCTGTTTATAAGCGTTGTACAATCTGAGAAAGCGATTGGCTCTCGTCACTTCATGAGTATCATCCGCTTCACATCGTTGAAGAGTTTTTGTTCAGTAGTCGTAGTCAGGATCTGAACTGTGACCCGATAAAAATACACTCCGCTTGTCAGCGAAGTACCATCGAACAAAACCTCATATTCACCTGCTTCCAGTTCATTATTCTGAAGAAGTGTTGCTATTTCCACTCCCAATGTGTTGTACACTTTGATCGTCACTAATCCGGGTTCTGCAATACGAAGTCCGAAGTTAGTTGTTGGATTAAACGGATTAGGATAATTTTGTGAGATAGAAAATTCTGTTGGAATATCTTTACCGTTTCGATGCAGTGGTTGTATTTCGTTTGAATTACTGAGGCCACCCTGAGAGATTATCGTTCTGCTCATTGCAAAAAACGTCTCGCTCCAATCCCGCACCGTTGTCGGATTCGCAACGTCGGAAATACGAACGCTCGCATACAACGTTGCCGGTCCGGGAACTCTCCAAGTGTAACTTCCCGTATTTGGAACCCTTGATGCGATGGTTGTGAACGTAGCGCCTGAATTGACCGAGTATTCTAATTTCACATTTGTAATGTTACCGGATGAACTCCATGTAATGAGTTTTGTTGAATTGATGACCCAGTTCTCTCCACCGTTCGGCGATGTCACCGTGACCGACCGCGCAGGGCTGATAATGAAATTACTGTTACTTACATCAGTTGCAATCACTTCACGATACGAAGTAGTAAGACGAATGCGAGCCGCGTTTGAAATCGGATCCGGAACCACCCAACGAAAACTTCCCGTATTTGTCGCGTTTGTGGCAATGAGTCTAAACGGTCCTTCCTCGCCATTGAGTGAATATTCGATCTTCACCATTGAGAAGGAAGGGACATTGGCGGTTGTCCAAGTAATATTTTTTGCCAGACCGATAGACCAATCCTCGCCGCCGTTCGGGGAAGTAACGATAATAGTCGGTGCGTTCGCATAGATCATAGTAAAATTCGCGTCACTCGCATCGAACGCGGTTGGATTCGAAACATCGGTTATTCGGACTCGTGCAGTTGACGTCGCAACGTTCGGAACTTTCCAGGCATAACTTCCGGTATTGGCTGTATTCACGGTGATGAGAGAAAATGTTGAACCGCTGTTGGTTGAATATTCAAGTTTCACATTTGTCAGCGTTCCGGTCGAATTCCAAGTAATGTTTCTGTACGTGCCGATGATGAAATTCTCCCCACCGTTTGGTGTTGTCACGGTGATGACCGGAGTTGCCGCGGCGGCAATGGTGAAGTTTGCATCACTCATATCGTTGGTGGTAAACGGACTTGTTACATCTGAAATTTTTACACGGCAATACGGTGAAGGCGAGTTCAGCACCGACCATGTATAGTTCCCGTCATTCGGCGTACTGCTTGTGATAACGGAAAATGTATTTCCCCCGTCGGTTGAATATTCAATCCTGACATTTGCAATGACTCCGGTGGAATTCCAGTTGATTGATTTGCTTGTCCCGACATTCCATGTCTCACCGCCGTTTGGCGCAATCACCGTCAGCGAAGGAACTTCCGGGCTGACAATAAAATACGCGTTGCTCAAATCAAGAATATTCGGATTCGCTACATCGGAAATGCGCATCGTCGCTGTCGAGGTGACGGGCGGAGGAACAACCCACGTGTAACTTCCCGTGTTTGGTGTGCTTGCCGTGACGACAGAAAAATTCAGATTTTCGTTTGTCGAGTACTCAATCTTCACGTTCGCGATTGCACCGACGGAAGTCCAGGTAATCGTGCGTGTGGAGTTCACTGTCCAGTTTTCAAATCCGCTCGGGGCTGTTAGTGTAAGCGTCAACGCGGGAGTAATGCTGAAATTCGCGTTGCTGATATCTCGTGCCTGAACTTCATTCACAACCGTCGTCAGTCGAATCCGTGCGTTGCTCGTGAGAGCATTCGGCACAGGCCATTGATAAAATCCTGTATTCTGTGCATGAGTGGAAATCGGTATGTACGTTCCGTTTTCTCCGGTGATGGAATACTCAACAATCACAACATTAAACGATGGAACATTGGCAGTTGTCCATGTGATTGTTCTGATGGAACCGACCGTCCATTCTTCACCCCCATTCGGTGAAGTGATGGTGATTGTCGGCGGTGTTCCGAATACGATAGAAAAATTCGCGTTGCTGACATCCTTCGTCGCCACAGAATTTGCCGCATCGGAAATACGGACGCGTGCACTCACGGAAGCCGCGTTGGGAATTGTCCAGAGATAACTCCCGGTATTCGGTGTGTTCACGATAATTGAAAAATACGTTAGTCCGCCATTGATGGAATATTCTAATCGAACATTCGCGATTGAGCCGGTAGAATTCCACGTGACGTAATAAGAAGAACCGATAATCCACTGTTCGCCGCCGTTCGGCGCGATAAGAGTAATTGATGGAAGCAGCGACGGAATAATTGAGAAGTTTGCATTTGAAATATCCGCGGCGTTGGTGATATTCGTTGCGTCGGAAAGCCGGATTCGTGCAGACGCTGTCAGAGTATTTGGAACGAGCCATCCGTAACTTCCTGTGTTTGGTGTACTTGCAGTAATCGCCGTGAACGTTATTCCGCTGTTAATCGAGTATTCAATATTCACATTTCCGATAGAGCCGGTGCTTGTCCATGTAATCATTCTTGTAGAGCCGACTTCCCAACTTTCACCTCCGTTTGGCGATACAACGGTAAGAGTATTCGGAGTTGTATTGATGATGGTGAAATTCGCGTTACTTGCATCTCTGATGGTAGATACATTTGCTACGTCTGAAACGCGAACGCGAGCCGAAGCAGTCGGCGCGTTGGGGACAGTCCAAGCATAACTCCCCGTGTTCGATGTGCTTGAAATAATTTCAGAATACGAAACGCCGGCATTTGTCGAGTATTCGATTTTTACATTTGCAATCGTTCCGGTCGTTGACCATCGAATCGTCGCGGAAGAACCAATCGCCCAACTCTCGCCGCCATTAGGAGAGAGAACGGTGATGGTCGGTGATGCCTGTTGAAGTATTGTAAAGTTATTGTTGCTGACATCTTTCGTAACAGGTTCGTTCAACACATCCGAGATGCGGATTCGGGCAGAGGCGGTTGGAGTATTTGGGACTGTCCACATGTAACTTCCCGTGTTTGGCGTGGATGAAGTAACGGTTGAAAAAGAAACACCTGAATTGGTTGTGTATTCAATTTTTACATTAGCAATTGTTCCGCTTGATGACCACGTGATTGTTTTGCTCGCGCCCGCCGTCCATTGTTCGCCGCCATTCGGAGAGAGAACGGTGATAGTAGGAAGCGGCGCGCCTGTAATAGTGAAAAATGAATTGCTGATATCGTTCGTACCATAAAAATTCGTCGGGTCAGAAATTCGGATTCTTGCTGATGCAGTTGGAAAATTCGGAACAGTCCACGTATAACTTCCGGTGTTCGGTGTACTTGTAACTACGTCATTGTACGTTCCGCCGCCGTTAATGGTATATTCAATCCGTACATTTGCTAACGTGCCGGTTGATGTCCATGTAATTGTTCTGCTTGTTCCCGCAGTCCACTGTTCGCCCCCGTTCGGTGATGTTACCGTAACGGTCGGAAGCGGCGGACTCGAAATCGTGAAGAGCGAGTTGCTCACATCGAATGTTGAAGCGCTTCCCGCGCTGGAAATTTTCACTCGTGCGGAAGCAGTCGGAGAGTTCGGCACAGCCCACGTGTAACTCCCGCTATTCGGCGCGCTCGAAGTAATGATGGAATAATTCACTCCGGCATTTGTCGAGTATTCAATCTGCACGTTGGCGATTGTTCCGGTCGAAGTCCACGTAATTGTTCTGCTCGTATTCGCCTGCCAGTTCTCTCCTCCGTTCGGAGATGTCAAAGTTAAACTGTTTTGTGTGAATGCAACATTCACAAGCCAAAACATCAAGCATAGAATTAATAACATTGTATTCTTTTTCATTTCAATATCCCTATTTAGGTTGATGAAGAATAAATTAGTTGGTTGAAAATCCTGACGCTTTATGTCAATGATGATGCCAAAGAAATATCGTTGAAGGAAGGTCAAAAAGATGATAAAGGAAGTTATCGAGTCTTATATTGAGATAATATTCTCATTACAAACCAGCAATTCTCATTTCGAGTATTATTATACACTCAAGAAGTCAACTTCACGAAGGAGAATGGAAGTCGGGACTTTCAGAAAAAAAGCAACAAAAAAAGCCATCCTTGCTCAAGATGGCTTTGTAGATTCTATCGAAGTGTTACTTACAGATTGAAATATCAATGATTTCAATAATTACAAATTAAGTTTGGCAATATTCGCTTTCACCTCATTTGCCGATTTGTGTAATGCCGCTTTTTCTTCATCCGTTAAAGGCACTTCAATAATTTTTTCGATCCCTTTTCTGCCAAGTTTTACCGGCACACCGACGTATGTATCCTGCACACCATACTCACCCTGACAAAAAGCGGCGCAAGGAAGAATTCGCTTTTTATCTTTTACAATTGCTTCAACCATTTCCACCGCGGCGGCGGATGGAGCGTAGTATGCGCTTCCTGTTTTCAAGAAGTTCACAATCTCAATTCCACCATTGCGTGCACGGGCTACAAGTTTATCAATGGTTGCTTGGTCTGTGAAATTAGATAGCGGAACACCTGCAATTGTAGTATATCGAACGAGGGGAACCATCGAATCGCCATGACCGCCAAGCACGAGCGCCTGAATATCTTCAACCGAAACACCAAGTTCCATAGCGATGAACGTCCGGTACCGCGCCGTATCAAGAACGCCTGCCATACCGACGACGCGGTGTTTCTCGAAACCGCTGACCTTGTACGCGACGTACGTCATAACATCAAGCGGATTTGAAACGATAACGAGAATTGACTGCGGCGATTTCGCGGCAATCTTTGCCGTTACATCTTTGACGATGCCTGCGTTTGTTTCCTGTAACTGCTCGCGTGTCATTCCCGGTTTGCGCGCAATGCCCGCGGTAATAACGACGATGTCTGAACCGGCGGTTTCATCGTAACCGTTCGTTCCGACAACACGCGTATCGGTTCCTCCAATCGGACCTGATTCGTACATATCAAGCCCTTTCCCTTGCGGTACGCCTTCAATGATGTCAACGAGAACGACCTCGTTGGCGAGTTCCTTATCAACGATACGCTGCGCTGCAGTCGCACCGACATTTCCCGATCCTACTACTGTAATTTTCATGTTTATTTCCTTTCAGTATCTGTAATTGTGATTGTAAATGAACTTGGAAATTTTAACCACAAAGTTC
>JACPVN010000057.1 GCA_016191715.1 Ignavibacteriota bacterium
GGAGCGGAAATTACTCGAACGTTGCCTTCATATAATACCGCTTTGAGTTTTATCTGGCTTGCTCAGTCCAACTTCAATATTATGATTGAAGCCGCTGAAAATTTTATAAGCGAAATTGATGACAAGGGCGACGTCGCATCATCAAGGGAAACAATTATTAGTCCGGGAATACGGTATGCAATTGATATTGGAGAACTTCAAGTCGTCCCCGGAATTGCGTTCCCTTTTAGTTTCTCTCAGACAAGTAATCGAAATGGAATGTTTCTGTATCTCTCCTTTGAACATCCATTTTAGAAACTTTGAATCTCATATATATTTTTCTAAATCAAACATCTATCATTAATAATCAGGAAAAAAAACAATGCGTTCTTTAATTCACATACTTTCAATCATATTTTTGCTGGCTGTTGCATCAACGGCGTTACGCTCACAAGAAGCGACTACCGTTGGTGGTTATGGTGAACTTCACTACAACGAACCAGATGGCGACAAAGCCGGGCAACTTGATTTCCATCGCTTCGTGTTGTACATCGGACATTCCTTCAACGAACAACTTTCTTTCAAATCCGAACTTGAACTTGAGCATACCAAAGTCGAAGGGACAAAATCCGGCAGTGAGATTTCTCTTGAGCAGGCATATCTTGATTGGCATTTCAATCAGTCAATCGGATTGCGAGCAGGTATTTTGCTTCCGCCCGTTGGAATCATTAATCAATTTCATGAACCGTCAATATTTCATGGAGTTGAACGACCGAATGTTGACCGCACAATTATTCCTTCAACATGGAGAGAATCGGGTGTTGGAATTTACGGTTCGGTCGCTGAAGGAATTAACTACCAACTCTATGTTATGGCTGGATTAAAAGCAAGTGGCTTTGATAGCACGAGTGGAATTCGCGGCGGCAGGCAAAGCAGTTTTTACAGTTCACCGATTAATCCAACATTCACGGGAAGATTTGATTACACTGCTTCGACTGATTTGAAGCTCGGCGGCTCATTCTTTCTCGGAAATACGACTGAGGCAAACGATTCGTTAGGCGGCGGATTTTTGAGCGTACTTTCTGCTGATGCACAATATTCGTACGATAATCTCGCACTGCGTGTGGTCGGTGTGTTGGAAAATCTTGCTGACGCTGAACTTATCAATAAAAAATACAAGAAAGGTGTCGGCGACCAAATGATTGGTTACTATGTCGAAGCGGCGTACAATTTCCTTCCGCATCTGTGTGAAGAGACGGAACATGCGCTGTATGCTTTCGGTAGATATGAAAAATATAATACTCAGGCAAAGGTCACGAACATAACTGCGAACCCGTTGCTCGACCGGAATGAAATCACTCTCGGTGTTTCATACAAGCCGACATACAACACCGTGTTCAAATTTGATTATCAGTTTTTCAACAATGCGGCGGAGAAAAACACAAAGCAACTCAATATTGGAATTGGTTACAACTTTTAATTTGAAGGGTTCTTGTTGTTGCTTTTAATTCATGGCTCTCGGTTCTTTGTACTTAGTACTTTGTACTTTGTACTCTGTACTCTAACTATTGTCGAGGGAACAGCACAGACAATCTTGCAATCGAAAGCGGCTGAATCATTGAAAAAACTTTTCGGTGATTCAGTCGCCGTTTCTTCGGCAAAGTTTGTACTCTCGGGTGATGAGAAGAAACTAATATTTGAGCGAAGCAAATCGCACTGGCTTTCCGATACAATTGTTGCTTATTCTTGCAAGAATAAGAACAGTGTACTCGGGTACGGATTTGTTGATGATGTGAAAGGAAAAGTTCAGTTCATCACGTACTTGGTTGGATTGAAGCAGGGCGGCGAAATTGTTGACGTAGATGTTCTTGCATATCGCGAAGCGTACGGTGGAGAGATTACATACGAGACGTTTCGAAAACAATTTCGGGGAAAAGATTCGAACGATAAACTTGTTCCCGGCAGAGACATTAAGAACATCAGCGGCGCGACTATTTCTGTTCGTGCAATAACACTTGGCGTGAAACGAATTCTCACAACCTACGAACTTATTAAAGAACGTTTGGAGAAACCATGAAACAGTGGCAACTGAAAGATGCTGATACAACCTTGCGGCTTTTCCTCACTGCATTTCTGCTCGTGCTGACGATTGGTTATTCCATCGGCTTGTTTTTTGTCGAACATAAATCGAGTGGCTCTCCCTCCGGTTTGCTGGAGGAATATCGCGGTACGCCGGAAGGAATCGAAGCGGCTGAACTCAAATATGAAAAGAGCGTTGATGAAATGTACATCTTTCTCCACAATCACATTCTTTCGTTATCGTTCGTCTTTCTTGCCGTAGGCGGGCTGTTTTATTTCACAACGACAAACCAAAAATTAAAAACGTTTTTAATGGTTGAACCGCTCGTCGCCATCATCACAACATTCGGAGGAATATGGGCGATGCGGTTCGTCTCCGGGCATTTTGTTTGGCTTGTTCTTATCTCAGGCACTTCGATGGTTGGCTGTTATTTTGTTATGGTTGGATTGCTACTGAAAGAATTATGGAACCACGAAGAACACTAAGAACACGAAGGACAGTTCAACCGATTGTTCACTCAACTTCACGAAGAGAGTTTCTTCGGGTGACTTCCCTTGTAACGGTCGGGGCGTCGTTGATTCCGTTGAAGATTTTCTCAAAAGAAATTCTTCCGTTGAAAGAAATCAAACGAGCCGCGTACACGATGGGAAGCATTGTCACCTTCACCGCATATCATGAAGACGAACGGCTTTGCAACATTGCTATTGATGAAGCAATCAAAGAGATGAAGACGATTGACAAACTCATGAGCGTGTTTGAAGCAAATAGTCAATTGTCATTTGTCAATCGTCATTCGTATCAACAAGAAGTTACCGTTGATTTCCGAATTATCGAAGTGCTTGAACACGCGAAGAAATATTATCAACTCACAGAGGGAGCGTTCGATGTAACAATTGAGCCACTGATGCAACTCTATGGTTTTCGTGACGATACCTCTGTTCTTCGCTTCCCAACCGATAAGCAGATTACCGATATACTTGATTCAGTTGGAATGAACAAAGTAACTATCAACCAACAACTGTCAACAGTCAACTACGAATATGAAAAAACGAAGATTGACTTCGGCGGTATCGCTGTCGGCTACGCGCTTGACCGAGTAGTGAACATTCTCAAAAAATACGGAATCAAAAACGCTCTCATCAATCACAGCGGAGATATTTATGCGCTCGGAACTCCGCCCGA
>JACPVN010000058.1 GCA_016191715.1 Ignavibacteriota bacterium
AAGATGTTTTTCAACGACCGATTTTTGCCTTGGCAACCGGACCTGCACCAGCGTACACATTGTATGCGTTGAATGGAGAGGCAGTACTTCGCTCTGAAGATGGAGGCGATACTTGGAGTACACCGTATGGTGATGGACCTGAATCCCCCACTTCGATTGCAATTAATTCTTTTGGTCATCTGTTTGTCATATCAAATTATACCGAACTCTGGCGTTCGCTTGACGAGGGAACGACCTGGACACTTATCGGTGAAATCGGTGAAAACAGTGATATGGCAAGCGGAATTATTTCAATGACATTTAATGCTAAAGGACAGTTATTTGTCGCGGATGAAAATAAGCAAGTGTTTGGTTCGAATGATAACGGGACGACCTGGCACAAGATGGTGAACGGTCTGGATGTAAAAGATTTGCTTGTACTTTCGAAAGGAAATGATTCATCATTGTTAGCAGGAGTATATTATGGCGTATGGAAAACAGATGAACCTGTTCCGAAGCCAACCGGATGCTTTGATATATTAGCTCAACCAGCGGAATGTGTTGCGTGGTGGAGTGGAGATAACAATATGTTAGATCTCGGTTATAATGAACACGACCTGACCGGCGGTGTTGCGTATAATCCTACCGGGAAATTCGGGCAGTCATTTCACTTTGACGGAATGGGTCAATATTTGTATATCAATGATCCGGTGGATGGAGATTTGGATTTTGTAAGTTCAAATAATGCGCTTACAATCTCTGTTTGGATCAAACAACCTTCCGTTTCAAATTATAAATGTATTGTCGCCAAAGAAAATTATAATGGTTCTGGAAATCATGTTGGTTATAGATTTAGTACAAACGGCGGAACTTTACTCTTTGAGATAGGAGATGGAACTACTTCGTCGGGAGTATTATTTTCTTCTAATAATTCACCAATGATTGTTGATACCTGGTATCAGGTTGCTGTAGTTTTCAGTGGAGTGAATAAACCAACTTTTTATATAAATGGAAGCGCGTATCCGGCTTTTCAAAACTCAACACCGCCTTCAGGAAGTGTCGATACAGATCAGCCCTTATACATTGGAAATTCATTGTATGCTTTTGGTTCTTTTTTTAATGGTGACATTGATGAGATTGTAATTTTTAATCGCCAATTAAGTACTGTTGAACTTGGACAATTAGCATCCAACGGTAACGGAATATGCAAACCCTCCACGCTTTCTGCCCGAACCTTGAACCTCATTCAACCTAATCTTCCGGATATAACGTGGTTCATCGGGACAACAAGAACAATTCAGTGGAGTAGTTCGTGTGTTGGAAAAATTAATCTTGAATATTCCGCAGACAATGGTTCAACGTGGCAACCAATTGCCAATGAGATTGATGCGTCTCTTGGTGAATATCCGTGGACAATCCCGTCGGTCACGACTTCGTTGGCACGATTAAAAATATCGAGTTCAACACAACCTGCCGTAGTGTATGATATCAGTGATTTTACTTTTACAATTCGAGACCAATGGGCCCTAATCGCTGAACTCAATCAACCAACGGTTCAATGGACTGATGCTTCATTTGTTACAAAAGATATTGGATGGATTGTTGGAACAAAAGGCAATATGAGCAAAACAGTAGATGGAGGTAAGACATGGACATCTTTAATTCATCCACAATCTCGAAATTTTACTGGTATTAGTTCTATAAACACTAGTTCTGTTGTTGCAATAGGTAATAATGATAATTCTAATAACGAAACCTTTCATATTAGAACATCTAATGGAGGACAATCATGGTGGATAAATCAGAACGCATTTGCACCTTATAAAATGTATGATATTTCATATAGTAATTTTGCTACTGGTTGGTGGGTTGGAAGAAAAACAGATGAGAACAAAGGAATAATATTTAAGGTTGATGTTAATAGCAATATAAGTTCGGTAAAGTTATTTACATCCCCAACACAATTCACGGGTACCCATTTCCTTAAAAACTCAACTCAAGGATGGGCAACAGGAGATAATGGAAAAATCTTTAAGACTACTGACGGAAATAACTGGCAGGAGTTAATAACTAATGTTTCTTCAACCATAAATGATATCAGTTTTGCTGATACTCAAAATGGCTGGGCAGTTGGAGATAACGGATTGATACTATCAACCAATGATGGAGGAACAACATGGACAGAAATCATGCCGCATCCAACCTCCCAAAATCTTTATGGTATCAGTATGCTGAATAAAAATTTGGGTTGGACTGTCGGCGGAAGTGGAACAGTCTTCAAATATATCGGGCCAGGACTTGCTCAAAAAGCAAAGTCTCGATTTTCTTCCAATTTTTCCGGTGGTTGGCTTCCATATCAAACAGAAGCAACGAAAGATTTATTCACTGCGGCATTTGCCGGTGGAACGGTAGGAATTATTCTTGGAGATTCCGGAGAAACCATTGGTTATCAACCGACATTTGAAGATAGTTTTTATGTTTCTGTCAGTAACACTTTGAATCGTGGTTGGAATATAGTCTCGATTCCTGTTCAACCCGATGACTTTACTACAACAATCCTGTTTCCTTCAGCGCTTTCGAATGCGTTCAAGTTCACCTCTTCGTTCGGTTATCAATCAAGTGATACCATGCAGAATAAAATCTCATACTGGCTGAAAGATACAACTGAGAATACATTCAACTTTACCGGTTCACTTATCCTGAAAGATACGTTTGAATTGGGAGAGGGTTGGAACATGATTGGGTCTATTAGTAATCCAATTGACATTGCTACAATTACCACCGATCCACCCGGAATACTTGAATCAAATTTCTTTAAATATCATCAAGGATATTTGGTGGCAGATTCGATAGAACCCGGAAAGGGATATTGGATAAAAACAAATCGTGCAGGACGGATGATGTTAGAAACTCCGCCTGGAGGATCATCAACAATATTCTCTAAATTTACTGTCAATGGTTTTGATAGATTGAACCGTCTTAATATTCACGATAACGCCGGATATAACCAAGCGTTATTCTTCGGAACATCACCCGGTGAAAAATTCGGCGCTTCAAAGTATGAGATGCCGCCAAATCCTCCTCTCGGAATTTTTGATGCTCGCTTTGCTTCTCAGCGACTTGTTGAAGTCTATAAGGAAGGAACCGAAGATGTTTATTCGTATCAGATTCTGGTTTCATCTGCAACGTCTCCATTGAAAATTTCACTTTCGACTGTGAGCAACTTCAAAGGAGAAGTGTCTGTCAACGGAAAAAAATTGAAGAACGGACAGGAACTAGTACTGCATGTTTCAGATGAAACAACATTGCGGATGGATGTCAAAACTACACGGTCAGTTCCACAGGCATTTACACTCCATCAAAACTATCCGAATCCCTTCAATCCTTCTTCCACCGTTGCATTTGATTTGCCCGCGGCATTGGAAGTTTCACTCAAGATTTATGATTTACTTGGGAGAGAGGTAATGACGGTTTTGGATAATCAACAGTATGAAGCAGGAAATCATGAGATTACCTTTAATGCTTCTTCCTTCGCGAGCGGCGTCTATTTCTACCGGATGCAAGCACGCGGAGAAACGGTAAATTATTTTGATGTGAAGAAGATGCTTCTCGTCAAATGAGTTTAACAAACGTTCTTAAATCAACTATTTAGTCAATTATTTCAAGGAATAAATCGCCATGATTACTATGTTCAATCTAATAAAATCATTTGCCCATGTCTTTCTTTCTGTCTCGATTCTCTTCCTGTGTTTCGGGTTTTCATTGAACGGACAGGTTCACAAATCAAAAAACGGAAAATCTCCGTGGCTTGGAAATACTTCAATGACTGAACCTGCTCAACTTCATCAGGAAAAGAGTGATAAACTAATGAGGGAGTTTCAACCGGCTACGGGAAAAACTGCAACTATAAAAGAAGGATTGTCGGGAGAGCGAGCATTTTCATCTGCATCGTTTTCAACTCCCTATATTTGGGATGAGCAATTCGGGACAAACGGATTTAATGATGATGTGGAAACAATTCTAAAGTTTGGAAATGAAATCTATGTCGGCGGCTTGTTTACCCTTGCCGGAGGTAAAACAGTAAACCGTATAGCAAGATGGGACGGAACTCAATGGGATTCGCTTGGGGGTGGAGTGAATTTTATTGTGTGGGCTTTGGCGAAAATTGGAACAGACTTGTATGTCGGCGGTCAGTTCACAAGCGCCGGCGGTATAACGGTGAATGGAATCGCTAAGTGGGACGGTAGTAGTTGGTCAGCACTCGGGAGCGGGGTAGCGGGGGCAGTGTACGCTCTTGCGGTGAACGGTACGGATTTGTATGTGGGCGGCTCGTTCACAACAGCAGGAGGAATACCTGCAAACGGAATCGCAAAATGGGATGGCACAAATTGGTCTGCGCTTGGAAGTGGGATGGATATGGCAGTGTTCACACTTGCATTTGGCGGTGGGACTCTTTACGCGGGTGGTCCTTTCACGAATGCCGGAGGAACAAGTGTTAATTATATTGCTCGGTGGAATGGTACGAATTGGTCGGCGCTTGGCACAGGAGTCAGTGGTTGGGTTCAAACATTGTTAGCAAACAATAGTACCTTGTATGTTGGAGGGGATTTTGGTCAAGCAGGTGGAATTTATTCCCCCGGGATTGCTAAATGGAACGGAACAGTTTGGAGCGCAATGGGAAGCGGCATTAACAGTACCGTTCGGTCTTTATCTTTGCGAGGAAGTAAGCTTTATGCAGGTGGCTATGCACTATATATTTGGGACGGCACAGCATGGGCAACTAATGGCAATAGCCCAAACGGTCTTATCTTGTCCCTCTCTGCTGAAGTTAATGATACGATTTATGCAGGTGGAACATTTACATCAACAGTGAACACTGCATCGTTACGTTTTGGACGTTGTTATCCGGCGGGAAAGGCATTGGCAATAGAAGAGGGAAGGAAATGGAACTTTCCGCCAACAAAGATTACTGAAAGTTACTCCTACACAATGAAAATTTATAATACAGGAGTTGGAGAGAACTTATCAATTTCCTCCGTTACCTCCTCGCTTCCTGATTTTACTAGTTCTCCCACTTCTGCCTCCATCGCCCCCGGCGATAGTTTTACGTTTCAAATAATTTTTTCCCCTCTTTCTGAAGGAATTATTTCCGCTACTATCACATTCACACACGATGCGTTTAATTCACCCTCATCAGTCGGTGTGACCGGAATCGGGCTTCCCGCTCCTCCCCCAATTCCTCCAAAGTATTACCGAACGGCGAGATATGAAGATTGGGCAACATCGGTTGACGCGGCAGGAAAGCGGAAAGCCGCGAAAAGGAAATACGATAAAGTATTTTTCAAGTTCAATATCGTAGCGGATTCTGTCCGTCCGTTAAAAATGGATTTCGGGATGCTCGTTAACGCGACTGTAACTCGTGGGAAATCAAAGACGGAAACGCTTGCAGTGGTTACGAACCTGAAGAAGTTGACCGATTCTCTTTTGAGTGTCTCCACAGGAGAGACGTTACAGGTTGATGGCATCGGCAAGATGGGAAAGAAAATTGTTGTGAAATATCAATGGGGAAAGAAGAAGGCAGTAGCATTAAACGGAGACCAATATTACAAACTCAATCTCCCCGGATTGCCGATGCCGAATCTTGTGAATGTCGGAGAAGAACTTTTCCCGAAAGGATTTGGAAACCCCGGTACTCCTTTGCCATCAGGGATTCTTATTGGAAGACCGGGAGGCACGAAGAATCCAAATACAGTTTTGCTTAAGAAATATGCTGATGTGCTGAAATCATTTGTGAAGGTGATAAAAAACGGAATACGACTTCACTCCGATTCCCTTAATGCCCGTTGCTTGGATTCAATAGATGGAACAAAGAAGAAAGCAATATCAAGTCAGTTGGCGGCGTTACCTCCCGATAAACAGGACAATAAACTGTTTGCAGAAGCGGTAACGTTGAAACTGAATATCGGGGCAAGTGTAAGCGAGAAATTTCCTGCGGGCTTAGGGCAACTGAAATATATCAATCCTGATGATTCTACAAATCCTTTCAACGGTAAATTCGTTTCAACAATACCGGATATTGCTGATTATTATCTCTCCTGTCAAACATTAGAAGGATTTCCTGCGGTGACGTTTCAGGAATTGTACGATATTCTCCGAAGTATCAATGTAGCGTTCGCTGATTCACCTTATACGATTGATACATTGAGTTTTGGTTCGAAAACCAAATTTACCGGATTAAAGAAAATAGAAGAAGTGAATTACCTGCAGGAAACACCCGGGGTTGAACCGAAGATATTTTCAAGTGTGGAGAATGTTGATAATGTGCCGGAACAAATTGCTTTACATCAAAACTATCCCAATCCTTTCAACCCATCAACTGTTATCCGTTATCAGTTATCGGTTAATAGTTTTGTTACACTAAAAGTTTTTGATATGCTTGGTCGGGAAGTGGCAACGCTTGCCAACAGCGAACAATATGAGGCAGGAAATTATGAACTTGAATTTGATGCAAGCAATCTTGCAAGCGGATTATATTTTTATCGCATCACCGTTGCAGGACAAGATGGCATCTTGTCCTACACTGATAGTAAGAAGATGACCCTCATCAAATGACGGTTCAAAGAAAATAACCCACTTTACAAATATCATTTTTTTTCACAGGAGAAGTTATGAAATTCTCATCGTTCTTTATTGTAATAGCAGTAATCACTCTGGTGTTTTTCGATGACGGGTTGAGTCAGTTTTCCGTCACCTCAGTCAATCCGAATATTGTTTATCGGCTTGATGATCATATTCCGCTTCAGGTGAACGGGACAGGATTTACTCCCACGGCTGATGATAGTATCTTCTACGGTATTACAATTCATACAGCGTCTGTCTCAGGATCAACGGTTATCAATAATGTTATTTCCGTGTCGGAGACTGCGCCGATCGGTTCCCGAACTGTCTATGTAAATAATCGCGACGCAGGCGGTCACATAACCGGAATCGCTTCATTGCCGGGCGGCTTGGAAGTGCAAAATCCTGTCCCCACCATAACGTCTATCAATCCTAATCAAGCCAGCGTAGGAACAACTCTTGACGTAACGATAACAGGGACAAAATTTATTAACAACGTTACCTTGATTGATCTTGGCGCTGATATTACGGTGAACTCCGTATCAGTATCTGTTGGCAACCTATCCCTCCAAGCAAATATCACGATTGCTTCATCCGCTGTGCTTGGTCAACGAAATGTTGTTGTAACCAATCCTTCACCCGGCGGTTCTGCTACGTTGACAAACGGTTTTACTGTTCTCGGACCCCCGGCAACTGTTACAGTATTATCTCCGAACGGAGGTGAGACCATCTACGGAGGAACGAATTACAACATCACGTGGTCAAGTCAGAATATTGCTACTGTCATGCTTGAATATTCTTTGAATAATGGTGGGACATGGACAACCATCAACACATCAACATCTGCTACAACGGGAAGCTATATCTGGACAGTGCCTGTTTCATTAACATCTCAAGGAAGGGTTCGTGTAAGCGAGGCGAATAATGCAACGGTGAATGATGTAAGCGATGACGCATTCACAATCCGACTTGGGACAATCAGCGGCATAAAGTTCTTTGACGGAAATGCTAACGGCGTAAGAGACCGATACGAAAAAGGACTCAGCGGGTGGACAATCAATCTTTCCGGAGATGCAACTACGGCGACAATGACAAATGAACGAGGCGAGTACAAATTCGAAAATATACCTCCCGGTTCCTATACGGTCAGTGAAGAACAACGTACCGGATGGATGCAAACATTTCCTACAGGAGGCAATCCACACTCGGTAACTCTGTTTCCCGGTCAGGATGCGATTGATAAAAATTTTGGCAATGCCGGAACTGCAACGATTGCAGGGTTTAAGTTCAAGGATGCTGATAACGATGGTACATACGATAATGGAGAGACAAAACTTTCTCGATGGAACATGAAGATTGATCCTTTGCCGTATGGAAATAACTATGCTTATACAGATGGGAATGGAAATTATTCATTCAAGAATCTTCCTCCAGCGAATTACACCGTGCAGGAAGTTATTCCGTTTCCGAAAAATTATTACACGCCTACGAAGCCAAATTCAGAAGGTGCCTACTTAATCAATATCGCTGGGGGTGAAAATCTAAGTGACATAGATTTCGGTAATTTTGCACAGGATATAAAAGACCTTAATGTTACTATCGGCTATGCCCCGCAACGAATATGTTGCAACACAACATTCTTCTATGTCGTCACAGCAATGAATCTCGGAACTGTTGATATATCAGGAGTGTATTTAGAAATCCAGATTCCTAACCAACTCGAGTACTTGGGGTATTCGAGATATTCACCATATACCGCTTTAAGAAAATTCGGATCGTTCTTCCTTTCGAATTCTATTACATTAAAATCGCGTGAGCGGTTACAATTCATTATTCGTGTACGACCGACATGTACAACTCCGCCGGTCTCTCCGCTTCTGGCAACTGCAAAGGTTTTTCCGGTGAGCGGCGACCAGACACAATCAAACAATACAAACGAATCACGGTTGCCTATTCGATGTGGAGGATTGGCGAAAATGCGGGGTCCGCTCGCTCAATGCACTGACGGTGATGTTATTTCTCCTGACGATTCAATCATCTATGTCATATCTTTTCAAAATCCAACATCGGACACAGTTTCAAATCTTGTTATTGAGGACACGTTGGATGCGGACATAGATACCTCCAGTGTCACATTTCTTGGTTCAAGTCACGACGCTGTGCTCGAACAGTCCGGAAACGCGCTACGATGGTCATTAACTGATATCAACCTAACGAGCATAGGTGGAGATGAGGCTGGCAGTATCGGGTACGTTATGTTTTCCGTGAAACCTACATCAGGTATTCCCGATAACACACAGATCAATCATTTTGCAACATTATATTTTGACCTTGAAGATCCGATTGTAACAGACGAAGAAACACACACGGTTACAACGCAAACATTACCAACCGCTGATTTTACAGCAAGCGCCGAATCAATCAATGTAGGACAAACGGTAGATTTTATGTATTCAGGCACTACGGTTGGTGACTTGTACTACTGGGAATTTGGTGAACATGCAATACCCGAAACATCTACGGAACAAAATCCTGCTGGAATACAATTCAATGAGCCTGGAACAATTGCAATTGCTCAATTTACAATTACAGGGTCGTGCACTTCCGATGCTGCGATAAAGTACGTTACGGTACTTGATACAAACCTCTTTCGTTCATTCACTCCTGAAAGTCTTGTTACAAAAGTGAAAAAACAACTACCTAAGTTGATCAAGCGCAGAAAAGGTATCCCGACAATTACAAATGTCATTGAGGAAGTAGTAACCAAAGGAGGCTTTGCCCCGGGTAATACAGAAAGCGATTATGCGGGTGGAATGCGTGTAGGTATTTCGTTTATGGATGAAGCTGCCGTGAACAAATGGAAAGTCAATAAAGATAGTGCAAAAGTTCGGGCGTGGGTAAGACTCTCACAGTGGGATTTTAAAAAAGAACGGGGCAAAAACTATACAGATATTCAAAAGACTCTCGAAGACAGAATTGGTTTACACACTGGCACAGCAAGAGGTTTTGACTCACTCTTCAGCAAAGGAAAACCAAGAAAGAAGTTTGTCGGTCAAAAAACAAAACTGACTCCGACAGATCATAACAATCATCTCTTTGCTGAGCTAGTTGCGTTGAAAGTGGGAATAGCGGCAAGTCAACTCGGAATTACACCGGAGCGATTTGGAGAGTTAACCTATATCAGTGATGATGAATTCAATGGAATGAGCGTTGTAGGTCTCTCCTCCTATGTTGATTACGCGTTGACCTACTGGGAAGAGGAAAACTGGAACTTTCAGCTTCTCGACAGTATCATTACAAAAATAAATATTGCATTCACCGGACCTATCACTGCTTCCGACACAATTTCATTCGTTAACGATAATTTCCTGAAGTTACGCGGAGTAAGGGGAGTAAGAGAATTAGGTTTTCTTGAAACTTCAACAATTCCGACAAGACGGGTTACTCCAAGGGATGCTCTGTTTGAGGAAGGGGAAAAAGATGATGAGGGTATTTCGTTGCCAAAGAAATTTTCACTCTATCAAGCATATCCCAACCCATTTAATCCGTCAACTATGATAACATTCGATTTACCGGAAAATGCATTCGTTACACTAAAAGTGTATGATGTTCTTGGTCGGGAAGTGGCGATACTTACAGAGAATCAACAATTTGAGGCAGGTACGTATGAACTTGAGTATAATGCTAGCAACTTCGCAAGCGGATTGTATTTTTATCGTATCTCCGTCTTTGGACAAGATGGCATTTTGTCCTACACTGATATGAAGAAGATAATTCTGATGCGATAAGGACTCAATGTATGGGTTCCCATCTTTGTTCTTGAATATCTAAGCAGAATCAATAAAATCCCGTCTCATAGAAGAGTCGGGATTTTTTTTTGACTTCACTTCCCCTCTTCGTTTCAGACATCATGTTTTTTAAAGGAAAAAATCATGGATTCCATGAGTGATATTGAAAAGGCGCACTCGTATCTTGTTGTAGTTAATTTATTCAATATTTTTTTTACATGGATTACTTATGAAATACTTTCGATGTACTTTCGTTCAATTGTTTGTCTTCACAACGTGCTTTGTTGTTGCAAATGAGTTACAACCGCTTCGTGATGCACGAACGACTCAAACAGTTCTTTCAGCGCCATTAGTGTTTGAAAAAAATATCGGTCAGTTCGATACTGAGGTGAAGTTCCTTTCCCGCTCGACTTCGGGAACGTCTTACTTCTTTACAGAACAAGGCGTGACGATTCTCTTATCAAAGAATACAACGGAACATTCGGGACTCACGGAAGAAGTGAATCAGGTTGAGAGAGATGAGATTGCTTCTCACTCACTAAAAATATCTTTCGTTGGCGCGAATACCCATCCCATCATTACGCCGGAAGAACAAGCAGTTTCCAAAGTCAATTATTTCAAAGGAAAAGACCCGTCGAAATGGAAGACGGGCGTTTCGAACTTTCTACGCATCCGTTATCATAATATCTATGATGGGATTGACCTTGTCTATTACGGCAACGGAAAACAATTGGAATACGATTTCGTCGTTCACCCCGGCGCCGACCCGAATAGTATTCGCATCCATTACGAAGGTTCAGAGGAAGCGCTTGCACTTTTGGAAAACGGTAGTGTCGCAATTCGAACAAGCGTCGG
>JACPVN010000059.1 GCA_016191715.1 Ignavibacteriota bacterium
CGTTGTTTATGAGGAACTCTAAACTCATCCAAATCAAATAAAGAACCGCGATTTTATCTTCAAGCGAGAATAAGTAAAAATTTCTTAGTTGGAATGATGTTTGACGTAAATAGAGGAAATCATTATTCATGTTCTCATAGGTGATACCATGTACTGCAAAACACGATTACATTTGACTCAACAAGATTTTATGTTTATTTCCAAGACCATTGGTACGACAGAAAAAAATCAAACCGCAATTCTGAAATTGTCGGATGATGTTGAAGCAACAACCGAGTTACTACATCATAACTCCCTCTTTCCTCAAATTATTTCTTCTTCTTCGATGACGACAGTTTCGCCATGGTTGTATTTCTATGAAATGGTCTATCATGCGCTGAAGACCAAACATCTTGAAGATGACGACTTGGTTGATTATGTTTCAAGTGTTTGCGTTGATTTCAGTCAGTCGGATATATTGTGGCATTTTGCTTCAGCATCCGGCGAGAAGATGATTTATATTGTTGACATGTTACAGGTGATGAAAGACCTTAAAGAGGTTCAGCAGTATTACATGCATCAGTACATTGGAAATGTTTCTTTATTTCTTACGGGATTTTTTCCCGATTTGATTTTTCAACGGAACAAACGAAAAGGCGCGCCTTCGTTTGATTATTATGAGAGCGTAGGTCAAACGGAATTTGAAGCTGCGGCGCAATCCTCCTTACTGTATGAAGCCGATGCTTCACCTGTGTTGTTTAAACTTGCAGAATATTTTACTGATGTTCGTTCGGCAATCAACGTGTATGTTGATTCGTACTTGAGTCTTCACAGTCAAAAGTCAGTGTTAAAGAGAATCGATCGACAATCGGCTACGCTCGATGAGGAAAGTTTTCGGGAGTTGGTAAAACTATAACAGTTCTATTGTCTCTAAAGATAAAACTAAGCTGTTACTTGTTCATTGAGTGAAATTCGACTGAGAATTTCACTGTGGTTTTGGTTCCAATCATAGAGAGTAGCAGGGTCGAAATCAGCGCCGTTGGGCCACACGAGTGTATGAACTTCAGGATCTATTTTCACTTGATTAAAAAGAGAGAGGTTTTTCAGAGGCCCATACATTTCTCCAATCAGAATTGAAGAGAAATTTATCGTCTTAACAGTTTTGTCGTCAAAGACAATCTGCAGTGTATATGGTTCTTGAATCTTGAAAGAAAGTATTTTGTAAATAGGATGTATCATAAAAGTGTTACTACTTAATGGAGGGGTGCAATGGGTTCGGGTAAATTACCCGTCTGAAGTTTCGTCCAATCGTTCATGAGTTCTGCCTGGTGCAACTCTGCCCATGCTTCTACAAACCGTCTCTGTTTTGATGGAAGATGTCCGGTAATCAATTCTACGGGTTCAATACTAAAAACCGCAACATCATTTTGATAATGTGCATGAAAGTGAGGAGTTTTGTGAGGAATACCTGCTTCCATGTACATCCGAATAATAATTCCAAAAAAGCGACTTAACTCAGGCATAGAGAAAGATACAAAAATGAAAGGAAAGATGCAGATGTGATTTTAATAAATATCCCGATAGAAGAGACTATAGAAATACAAATGCAACGATGTTTATTGCTCTATCGGAAACTAATTACCCCACCTTCGCTATCAAATACTCCCGATTCAATCTCGCAATGTGTGTAACAGAAATCTTTTTCGGACATTCTGCTTCGCAGGCAAGTGTGTTTGTGCAACCGCCAAAACCTTCAGCATCCATCTGAGCGACCATTTTCTCTACACGTTGTTTCCGTTCTGCGTATCCTTGCGGCAAGAGTGCAAGTTGAGAAACCTTTGCTGAGACAAACAACATTGCTGAAGAATTTTGACACGCCGCAACGCACGCGCCGCATCCGATACACGCCGCCGCATCCATCGCTTCTTCTGCTATAACTTTGGAAATGGGAATACAATTCGCATCGGGAACGCCGCCGGTATCAACAGAAACGTACCCGCCTGCTTGAATGATTCGGTCAAGCGATGTACGGTCAACAACTAAATCTTTTAGCACAGGAAATGCTTTTGCGCGCCACGGTTCAAGTGTAATCGTGTCGCCTTCTTTGAAATGCCGCATGTACAATTGACATGTAGCAACGCCGCGTTCAGTTCCGTGCGGTCGTCCGTTGATGACCATTCCGCAACTTCCACAAATACCTTCGCGGCAATCATGGTCGAACGCAATCGGATCTTCGCCGCGTTTTACAATCATGGTGTTCACCGCATCAAGCATTTCAAGAAACGACATGTCGGGAGAAATGTCTGTCGCTTTATACTTTACAAACTGTCCTGCAGATTTTTGGTCAGGCTGTCGCCATGCTTCAAGTGTTATATTCATAACAAATCAATTCAAAAGTCAAAAATAAAAAGTAAAAAATAGTTTCCTGTTTTCAGTTTTCTGTTTCCGGTTAATTAATAACTCAAATCCCATATCGCACATCTCATATCACTACTCACCAATCACGAATCACTTATAAGACCGTTGTGCTTGTTTCACATTCTCAAAAGTCAAAGGCTCTTTGTTCAAAACTTCCGGTTGTCCGATGCCGTTGAATTCCCACGCGGCGGCGTAAGAGAATCTTTCGTCGTTGCGTTTCGCTTCACCTTCTTCCGTTTGATATTCTTCACGGAAGTGTCCGCCGCACGATTCTTCTCGGTGCAATGCATCCTGACACATCAGTTCGGCAAGTTCCATGAAGTCGGCAACGCGTCCGGCTTTTTCGAGTTCGGGATTGATGCTCTTACTGCTTCCGGGAACGCGAACATTTTTCCAAAACTCATCACGTAATTTAGGAATCAACTCAAGCGCTTTCTTCAAACCGGCCTCATTGCGACCCATGCCGCAGTAATCCCACATGATTTTTCCAAGTTCTTTGTGGAATTCATCGACAGTTTTCGTTCCGCGGGTTGAAATAAGTTTCTCAATCAGTTCATCAACACCACGTTGCGCATCTTTGAATGCCGCGTGGTCAGTGCCGACTTTCGGAAACTTGGATGAAGCGAGATAATCCCCAATCGTATAGGGAATGACGAAGTAACCATCAGCAAGTCCCTGCATCAGTGCGCTCGCGCCGAGTCTGTTTGCTCCATGGTCGGAAAAGTTTGCTTCGCCGAGAACATACATTCCGGGAATTGTACTCATTAAATTGTAGTCAACCCAAAGACCGCCCATCGTGTAGTGAACGGCAGGATAAATTCGCATCGGAGTTTCGTACGCGTTTTCGTTCGTGATTTCATGATACATGTCGAAGAGGTTGCCGTACTTTTCCTCAACCCACGCCTTGCCGTTTCGTTTGATTGCGTCAGCGAAATCGAGATATACAGCCAAACCTGTATCACCGACTCCGCGACCTTCATCGCACACGGCTTTCGCGTTGCGTGATGCAACATCACGCGGCACAAGATTCCCGAACGAAGGATATCTTCGTTCGAGATAATAATCGCGTTCATCTTCAGGAATATCTTTCGCATTGCGTTTGTCTCCGACTTTCTTCGGAACCCAAATACGCCCGTCGTTGCGAAGACTTTCGCTCATCAATGTCAACTTGGATTGGTAATCGCTTGCAACAGGAATACACGTTGGATGAATTTGTGTGTAGCATGGATTGGCAAACAACGCACCCCGTTTATGTGCGCGCCAGATTGCTGTTCCACTACATGCTTTTGCATTGGTTGATAGATAGAAGGTGTTTGCGTAACCACCAGTTCCAAGAATGACGGCATCAGCAACATGCGATTCAATCGAACCATCTCGAAGATTTCGTGTGATGACTCCACGCGCTTGTCCATCAATTACTACAAGGTCAAGCATTTCACGGCGGTCGAAGAATTTTACCTGTCCTTTGCCGATTTGTCGTTCGAGAGCGGAGTATGCGCCGAGTAAAAGTTGTTGCCCCGTCTGACCGCGAGCATAAAAAGTTCTCGAAACCTGCGCGCCGCCGAACGAACGATTATCAAGCAAGCCGCCGTACTCACGTGCAAACGGAACTCCTTGCGCAACGCATTGGTCAATGATACTGTTGCTAACTTGCGCGAGACGATAAACATTTGCTTCACGTGCGCGAAAATCTCCGCCTTTCACGGTGTCATAAAATAATCGCCAGATGCTGTCGCCGTCGTTCTTGTAATTTTTCGGAGCGTTGATGCCGCCTTGCGCGGCGATGCTGTGCGCACGCCGCGGCGATTCGTGGTAGCTCATCGCTGTAACATTGTAGCCAAGTTCTGCAAGCGATGCGGCGGCAGATGCACCCGCCAATCCTGTTCCGACAACGATGATGTGATACTTTCGTTTGTTGGCAGGATTCACAAGCTTCATGTTGAAGCGATGGTTGTCCCACTTTTTCTCGACGGGACCTTCAGGAATTTTTGAATTCAGTTCCATAACACATCCGTTCAAAAAGGATTGAGATAAAAATAGACCGGCATGGAAATGTAGCCGAGCGGAATCAACAGCCAGAAGATTGCGCTTGCGGCTTCGATGTACGGCGTATATTTTTTATGCTTGATGCCGAACGTTTGAAATGCCGATTGGAAGCCGTGCCGTAAATGAAATCCGAGCAGACCTATTGCGACGATGTAAAACAAATCGTACAACGGATTTTGGAATGCTGTTTTCACTAACTCGTACATCTTTTCCTCGCCGCCAAAACGAGTGGGGACGAAGAACGTGCGAAGGTGAATGACGAGGAAAATAAAAACGATACTGCCGGTGACGAACATTGTCCGTGAGGCTAACGTGCTGTTTTCTCCTGCGGCGTTCACTTTGTATTTCACCGGTCTCGCTTCACGATTCTTGAACCACAAATACGCGCTCGTAAACATGTGGAGGAGGAAGCCAACTACTAACACAATTTCCACAGTGCGAATAACCGGGTTGGTTGACATGAAATGCGAATACGCATCGAACGCAACGCCATTATCGTTTTTGAACAATTGGAAATTGCCGACAAGGTGAACAACAAGAAATGAACAGAGGAAAAGACCCGTTAAGCCAACAACGAACTTCTTGCCAACGGAGGAATTATAGATGCTTGAGAATGTAACCATGGGTTTCGAAGTTTTTCGTTATCAAATGATTGAACAAAGTCTGATTGGAAATTTATCAATCAGAAATGCGGTGCAAATTTAGGAAAAGAGTTGGTAAGAAACAAAAGAAAAGATTGTGAGTAGAGGAGTACAGATGGCAATTACCCTGTTTGTGCAAAAATATAATCATACATTTTCAATCGCCTTTTCTGGGAACCCACGATCCATGACTGCCAAGAATATCATTTCCTGTTGTCCGTCTCTGATTCACTGAACATCGTCTTCAGTTCTCTTTCATCAGTCCGACATTTACTGAGTTCCGTCTGCTGCA
>JACPVN010000060.1 GCA_016191715.1 Ignavibacteriota bacterium
CCGATGCCGGAACAACATGGCAAACAATTGCACTGCCGGAAGGTTATTACTCAAGCCTCTATAGTATTTGTTTTTTCAATAATACGTTGGGTTGGGTTGGAGGGTTTGATGGTGCTATTTTCAAAACTACCAATGGCGGCTCATCTTGGGTTAAACAAATTACAAATACAACAAAAACTTTTTTTAGTATTGATTTTGCTGAACCTGATTATGGATGGGCTGTAACTGCACTTGGAACAGTTTTAATAACAACGAATGGTGGTGACACATGGGATGGGCCCACAACAGAAACGTTGAATGGACTACTTTGTGCATCACTTGGCGATCGAAATCATGGCTGGCTCGTCGGAGACTATGCAAAGATAATTAAGACAGACAACGGGGGAACAACGTGGACTAATCAAACAAGCGTTACATATCAGGACCTGAACGATGTGGAGGTTTTCAGTTCATCAACTGCAATCGCTGCCGGAGATTGGGGAACGGTTCTCCGTACAACAGACAGCGGAAGAACTTGGACTAAGATGTTTACGGGGACAAATACACGCATGTTTGCAATGGACTTTCCTGATTCGAACAATGGGTGGGTCGTTGGTTATCGTGGATGGATATTAAAAACTAATGACAACGGAGTAACGTGGAAAAAGCAAACGAGCAGTACTACCAATACGCTTATTTGTGTTTTCTTCCTTGATTCAATGACAGGTTATGCGGCGGGCTGGAATGGAACCATTCTTCGTACAGTGAACGGCGGCAACTCATGGAACTTACTTACGACAAATACTGATGGTGATTTCTGGGATATTTCCTTTACAGATGTAAACAATGGAATGGCAGTAGGTATCGGTGGAGTAATGGTGAAAACGACTGATGGTGGAAACACCTGGACAAAACCATCGTCTGGTGTTACGACAAATCTATACTCTGTCTATATGATGGATAGTTCAAATATTTGGATTGCAGGTGATGGTGGTTTACTCAGACGGTCCACCAATGCGGGAACATCGTGGACGACGACCTCCGTTGGTACTGGTGCAACACTTAATGAGATATTTTTTCTGAACCCTTCACTTGGTTGGATAGCAGGTGATAACGGAACATTATTACGTACAACCAATCAAGGTGCAACATGGATTTCACAGATGAGCGATACAGAGCAGGACTTACAAAGCGTTATGTCTGTTGATGAAGAAAATGGCTGGAGTGTGGGCGATTTTGGTACTATCCTCCACACAACGTCAAGCGGTGTAGTTTCCGTACAGGAAGATAATATCCTGAATCAGCCTACTACTTTCTCATTATTTCAAAACTATCCGAATCCATTCAACCCATCAACCACAATTAAATTTTTATTAGATAAAAGTTCAAAAGTTTCTATTGATGTGTTCAACGTGTTAGGCGTGAAGGTAGCTGCGCTTCTCAATGGTGAATTGGCAATCGGAAAACATAGCGTTCACTTCGATGGCTCTGACTTAGCAAGTGGAAATTATTTTGTTCAAATGAGAACAGAGAACGGTATTCAAACACAAAAGATGGTGTTAATAAAATGACAAAAAGAACCTTTGCGTTTTCTTTATTATTCTCTTTATCTGTTTTCGTCTTGACAGCAATTTCTCAGAACAAAAAAGATGACAGACTTCCTTCACAAACTCACAAGTTCGCTACACTCATTTATGAAACATTTGATGGTTCAGCATCCTTACCTGCGGGTTGGTCTGTATCTCCCGATTCAATAGGAGGTTATTTTACGTGGGCTGTAACGACTCCATATAATCCATCTTCACCACCGGCTCCGAGCATACCAAATACCGCGACTTTCCAAAGTTATAATCTATCAGCCGGTTCGGTCGCACGTCTGATAACGCCAACACTTGATTGGTCTGCGGCGTCTGTGCCTCTGTGCAAATTTCAATTTCGCCGAGATACACAATACCCAAGTTATTTGGATTCACTATATGTTGATATATCAACTGATGGCGGAAGTTCTTGGATAGAGTTAGCCGGCTTCAAACGATCGTTAACTCCACCACCGTTTACAACATATTTTGAAGAAAAGACTGTCAATGTTGCGCCATACGGTGGTTATTCTTCTGTAATATTTGCTTTCCGTGGTGTCAGTAAAAATGGTAATTGGATACACATTGATAATGTCTTCATCGGTCAGGAAATAGTTAACGATGTTGGAGTCAGTGCAATCACAAGCCCATTTTCAGGGAACATCTTTCGCACTCCTCAGACATTTGCAGTAACCATTTCAAACCTTGGCAGCGGGAATCAATCTGCAGGCGATTATTATGTACATGCGCGTGTCTGGAGAACTTACGAGTATCCTAGTGGAACACCGGTTTTTGATCAAGTTGAATCTGGTCCTGCTGTCACCGGAAAAGGTTCTGCCCCTTATATTTTTGCAACTCAATGGATTCCTACCGAATTGGGCGATTATATAATTCAGATTCAAACAGAACTTATTACTGATGAACTTCCCTCAAATGATGCTTCCGCTCCACGCTCTGTTGCTGTGGTTCCGGTTGTTGATATCACTGTTACTTCAATTATATATCCTATGGCAGCCGGATTATATACAGGAACTCTTGGTTACTCAGTGAAAGCTGCTGTTAAAAATAACGGTGTGGATACAGTTCATGGCTCTGAGTATTTGGCAGAAGCGTGGATTGGACCAACTGCCGGTTTCCCGGGGAATGCCACGTTCCATAATTTTGCAGCGTTCAAAGCAGACCTCCCGCCATACCAAACCCGCGAGGTCACTATCAACGCAAACTGGGTTCCGACTGATACGGGAAAACATACTGTTCGATTTGTAGTTTTATTAGGGGGAGATGAAAATGAAACGAATGATACGTGTGATGTGCAGCGCGTAGTCAATGGCCCATATCACGGTGGTCCTGATGATGGCGGTTATTATTATGCAACGAGCTTATTCACGGGGACGAATAAACCAACATTCGAATGGATTGATATTACTTCCGTTGGCATTCCTCTCACACTTACAGATGATGGTACAAGTTTGCCAATAACTATTCCTCCATTCTTAATGTATGATTCAATACAAACCCAAATCAAAATAAATGCAAATGGATTTTTGACATTTGATATGGATTGGAATGGAAGTGGTTCGGCGAGTAATAAAAGTATCCCGAACAAAATCAAACCCGATGGTATTATTGCGGCATTTTGGGACGACTTAAATCCCGCGGCGCCCGAAGCCGGACAGATTTATTTTTATGATGATACAACAACGTACAGATTCATAGTCGAGTATGTTAATATTCCGATTCTTGGTGATACGGGGAGAAATACCTTTGAGATAATTTTGAATTATGAAGAGAATTCCTACAAGGCAAACACTATTCTCTTCCAATATCTGAAAACTCCCGGGAACGAATCTGCTTCAACAATTGGAATTGAAAACGTAAGCGGCACGATTGGAACACAATACTTATTCGATGGGAATCCTTCTGTAAGATTGGATGAAAATTTCCCGGATAGTTTAGCAATTCTCTTCGGAAAGGATTTATCGAAAGGCGAAGCCTCTGCATCAATGAATGTTGCTTTGGGTTGGAATATGATTTCAATTCCTGTAATAACCCCGGAAAAACAAAAAAGTATTCTGTTCCCAACGGCATCTTCCGAAGCGTTTGCATTTCAAGGAGGATACAGTGCGCAAGAAACATTGAGTTGTGGAATCGGTTATTGGCTGAAATTTCCTTCATCACAAACAATAACATTAACGGGTGAACCACGGCTGGTAGATACTCTCGATGTTGTTGCTGGATGGAATATGATCGGTTCAATAACGACTCCTGTCAATGTTGCTGACATTAGTTCATTCCCACCGAACATTCTGGCGTCACAATTTTTCTCATATCAGGCGGGTTACAATAGTGAGGACACTCTGAATCCCGGAAAAGGGTATTGGGTGAAAGTAGATACAGACGGGAAATTATTTCTCACTTCAAATACAAGTTCTCTCACCCGATATAATCCGAGCATAAAGAAAATGTTATTCTCAAAATAAATTAAATACTAATCCACAATTATCAAAGACTAAAGGAAAAGTTATGAAAACTTTCTATCAAATACGGTGGTTAGCAGTACTAATTTTATTGCTCGCCGTAACAAGTAGTGTATTCACTCAGGTGAGTACGCTTGGTTTTACAGGCTCATCCGGAACGTTTACTCCAATTACCGGAGGAACGGTACACGGTACAACTTCCAATGATGACGAGAACTTCAATGCCATTGACATTGGTTTTAGCTTCACCTACAACGGAACAGCATATACGAAAGTTAGTATCCAAAATAACGGATTCGTTGCGATGGGTTCTACTGTCACGAGTACTTATTCTGCAATTAGTGCGACATCTCCTAATAATCTTATTGCAGCATTAAGCGGAGATTTACAATCTAAGGCTGACGGAGAATTGATGTCATTGATGGAGGGAAGCGCCCCTAATCGTGTTTTTACTGTGCAGTGGAAAAACTATAAACACTACGGTGGTCCACAGACATATAACTTTCAGATAAGACTGTACGAAACATCAAATAAAGCGGAAGTTGTTTATGGAACAATGACTGCGGGAGGTGGCAGTCGAACGTATCAGGTTGGACTAAAAGGCTCATCGAATACAGACTACAACAATAGAACGACTACGACCAACTGGGCTTCAACAACAGCGGGTGGTACGAATGGTGCATCCTGTACTCTTACCGATGCGGTTAATCCCGCCTCAGGTCAAACATTCACTTGGCAGGAATCTAATCAAACCTACGTATCAAGCACGACAACGCAAAACACAAGCAATGTTATGCGGGGGACAACAAATAATCAAATTATTGGAATGCAAATAGTTATTAGTGGAACTGCGAATCCATTGAGCGCTACGCAATTCGATTTGAATACAACCGGGACGACGAGTACATCGGAAATTTCAAATGCAAAGATATTTTATACCGGAACAAGCAGTACATTTGCAACGGGGACACAATTCGGAGCGACAAATGCTACTCCGAGCGGATCATATTCAATCACCGGCAGCCAGACTCTTTCCGCAGGAACAAATTATTTCTGGCTTACTTATGATATTGTTTCCGGTGCGACCCCTGAAAATGTTGTTGATGCTGAATGTACATCATTAACAGTTGGAAGCGCTCAAACACCAACAGTTACTGCACCCGCTGGTGTAAGAACAATAAAATCTCCTTTATCCGGCACAAAAACTATCGGTGCTACGGGCGCCAATTACACAACTCTTACTTTAGCAGCAAGTGATTTAAATAATTTTGGTGTAGAAGGTGCAACAGTATTTGAGTTTCAAAGTGATTACTCAGGGAGTGAAACATTTCCGATTACTTTTAACACTATTGCAGGAGCAAGCGGAACAAATAATATTACGATACGCCCTGCAACAGGTGTAACCGGAAAATCAATTAGTGGTTCCAGCACAACCGGTATTATAGTTTTGAATGGTGCCGACTATGTTACGATTGATGGAAGACCGGGCGGCAGTGGAACAGCAAAAGAGTTAACGATAGAAAACACTTCAATTTCCAGCACCTCAACTGCTAATGCAATTCGTTTTATTAATGATGCTGATTATAACACGATAAATTATTGTACAATAAAAGGTGGACAAAGTTCAACAACAGGAGGAGTGATTTTATTTAGCACTTCTACCGGAACAAATGGGAATGATAATAACACTGTGAGCAACTCTGATATTACGATGACTGCAGGCGGAAGACCTACAGCAGGAGTTGTTTTTGCCGGGACGGCAGGGAAAGCAAATACAGACAATAGTATCGGTTCATGCAATATATTTGATTGGAGTGGATACGCATTTTATGTTGGTTCAAATGCGACCAATACCATGATAAGTCAGAACAACCTCTATTGGACAACGACATTCAGTTCTGCACTCGTTAAGGCAATTGATCTTCACGCTACTACCGTCGGAGGAACAAGCATACTTCGCAACAAGATTTATAACATACAAACAACACATGCAACTCCTACGATAAAAGGCATAGACCTTTATGACGCAAGTTCAACACTCGTAACAACAGTTGCAAACAACTTTATAGTATTGGATGGATCGTCAACGACTAATAACGCGCTCATCTATGGTATTCAAGATGAAGCTGGAACAGGTAGATTGTTCAATATCTACTATAATACAATCTATATCGGTGGAAGCCCGACAACGGGTACCAGTAAGAACTCTGTAGGGTTCTATCGCAGTTATCAAGGCAGTACAACAAATTTCAAGAATAATATTGTTTACAATGTGCGAACAAACTCAGGTGCAACGGGTTCACATTACGCAATTTACATTGATGGCGCCGGTCTTGGTACTGGTTTGGTCTCAAATTATAATAATTTTTATTCTTCCGGTAGCGGTTCAGTATTGGGTTATTGGGAAACTGCTGCTACTGCAAATTTAGCCGCTTGGCAAACTGCTTCAAGTCAAGATGCTAATTCTAAATCGAAGGCAGTTACTTTTGAAGACGTAACTACGGGGAACGTACACCTTTCCGGTGGTTCTGTGGGTGATGGCGATTTAGTTGCCATTACCGGTATCGGCATCACGACGGATATTGATGGAGAAACGCGCAACACTACAGTACCATACAAGGGAGCTGATGAGAACACGACAACGAGTCCTTCTTACGCGTTAACCGTGACTGCGGCAACGGGCGGGTTGATTACTGCACCTGCAAGTTCACCTGTTAGTGTCATCTATGGTGTCGCCACAACCATCACGGCGACAGCAAACCCCGGCTACCATTTCACAGGATGGACAGTGGTGAGTGGAAGCGCATCAATTGCATCAGCGTCGGATTTAAGTACGACTGCTACGCTTACTGGTGGTGACGCAACGTTGCAGGCGAACTTTGCCATCAACACCTATTTACTAACTGTGACTGTAGCTACGGGTGGAACGATTACTGCACCATCCAGTTCCCCTGTGACGGTTGACCACGGCGTTGCCACAACTATCACGGCAGCGGCGAGTTCCGGCTACCGTTTCACGGGATGGACAGTTGTGAGTGGATTCGCATCAATTGCATCGGCATCGGATTTAAGCACAACTGCTACACTTACTGGTGATGCAGAGGTGCAGGCAAACTTTGTAATCACCTATTTGCTTACTGTGACTGCAACTACGGGTGGAACGATCACTTCACCATCCAGTTCACCTGTGACGGTTGACCAAGGTGTTGCCACAACTATCACGGCAGAGGCGAGTTCTGGCTACAATTTCTCGGGATGGACTGTAGTGAGTGGAAGCGCATCAATTGCATCAGCGTCGGATTTAAGTACGACTGCTACGCTTACCGGTGGTGACGCAGCGGTGCAGGCGAACTTTGCCATCAACACATATACATTAACAGTTACAGCTGTTAATGGATCTGTCGCAAAAGTTCCTGATCAAGCTACTTATGATCATGGCACGAGTGTTCAACTTACTGCAACACCGGCGAGTGGATATAATTTTATTAGCTGGAGTGGTGACGTCCCGCAAGGCGGGAGCTCAACAAATCCATTAACAGTGACGATGGATGGTAACAAAAATATAACTGCGAACTTTGCGATCCCCGGCATTACACGCGTTGAAGAAAAATTCGATGGTGCTGCTGCCATTCCAGATGGCTGGTCTGTTGTGCCCGTTCCAGGGTACACTGGAACACCACCGAACTGGATTGTTCGGGTTCCTACTCGAATCAATACTCTCACCGCGTATAGCGCACCGTATTCAGCACAGTTCAATAGCTATGACACACCTGCGGGCAATGAAGCGCGATTGATTACTCCTACGTTTGATTTTAGTACAGCATCTGTTCTTGAGTTTAATTTTCGATGGGCAGACCTACTCCAAGGTTCACGTGATTCGATGGCTGTTGAAGCTTCTATTGATGGTGGAACAACATGGACTCGTTTAGCGGGTTATGTTACCGGACCCACTGGAAATGCCTGGGTACTTCAAACCATCAATATCTCGTCTTACATCGGACAAAGCGCTGTAAAGTTTGCATTCCATGGGTATAGCAGATACGGAAATGTAAATGTTACCATTGATAATGTCGTCATTGGTATCCCGCCCGCGAACGATGTCGGTGTTACGGCAATTACTCTTCCATCTTCAACTGCATACAAAACAGCAAATACAATAACTGCGACTATTCAGAACTTCGGCTCGGCTGATAAGTCAGCAGGCGATTTCAATGTTCATGTGAAAGCATGGAAGACAACAGGCGGTTCGGAATCATCTCCTGAGTTTGATCAAACAGAATCAGGACCGGCAGTTACAGCAGGGGCTACACAGTCGTTCTCGTTTGCAACTCAGTGGACACCGGCAGAATTTGCCGCATATACCGTAAAGGTTTATACAGAACTTACAGGTGACCAAGTATCTTCAAACGATGCATTTTCAAAATCAGTTACCGTTGTTCCTGCAACCGACCTTCAAATTACTTCGGTTGTTTTCCCCCCAACGACCGGATTGTACACCGGCTCCGGATATAGTGTACGAGCAAGTGTGAAAAACAATGGCACAAGTGCAAGCGGTACTGGTTACTCTGTAGAAGCGTGGATTGGATTAACCGCCGGTTTCCCTGGCAGTGCAACGTATCATAACTATGCTACGTTCATTCCTGATATTGCTGCCGGCGCTACTTCGAACGTTGATATTCCTACTACATGGACTCCTACAGAACCGGGGTTGTACACAGTTAGGTTTAAGGTTACATTAACAGGCGATGAGGTTGCATCGAACGATAGTCTTGATGCGTCTCGAACCGTACAAAGCGTTCATTACGGTGGTCCAGACGGTGGCGGATATTACTATATCACCGATGGACATAGCGGTACACAAAAACCAGCTTACAATTGGTTAGATATTACAAGTGTCGGTACGGCATTAAACTTTACCGGTGATGATCAAAACAGTGCAGACATTACCATCCCGAGTTTCACACTCTACGGAAACACGTACACATCGCTTCGAGTGAACAACAATGGACACATCAGGTTTGATGGCTCAGCAAATAGTTCGTACTACAATAACCCAAGTATCCCAAGTGCGACAGTGCCGAATTATGTACTCGCACCTTTTTGGGATGATTTAGGACTTGTTTCCGGAACAACAAATATCTATTACTATAATGATGCTGCAAATAGCCAGTTCATTATTGAATATTACCAAATTCCGGCTTATGGTCAGACAACAGACCTCAAAACATTTGAAGTCGTCTTAAACTACTCGACCAATTCTCTTTTCTTCCAGTACAATACCATGGCAGGAAGCCTTGGCGGTTCAACGGTTGGAATAGAGGGAAGTGGAGCGGCAGGGATGGGAACACAATGGCTGTATAATGGAACGCCAGCCGCTGCCGTAAGCGCACTTACGAATGGACGAGTGATTTACTTTGGAACAAGTTCAACAACCGTTCCTGCAATTGCATCTCTTCCAACATATACACTCGGTGTAACAACGGTTGGCAGTGGTAGTGTTGCGAAATCTCCAGACCTACCAAATTATCTTGTCGGCACGAACGTTCAATTGACCGCTACACCGGCAACAGGTTGGACATTTACCGGATGGAGTGGTGATGTAAGTGGTTCTACAAATCCATTGACAGTTACCATGAGTGGTAACAAGAATATCACGGCGACCTTTACAATCAATACTCACACGTTAGCAATTACTGCTGTGAATGGATCGGTCGCCAAGAATCCTGATCAGCCGACGTATGACCACGGAACGACAGTGCAGTTAACAGCAACGCCAGATTCAGGATATTCTTTTGTCAACTGGACAGGTGATGTCCTGCAAGGCGGGAGTTCGGAAAATCCACTTACTGTAACAATGGATAGTAATAAATCTATCACGGCAAACTTTGCCATGAATACCTATACACTCACTGTCAATGCAACCAATGGAAGTGTTGCAAAGAATCCGGATCAAGCAAGTTACAACCATGGTGCATCTGTGGAATTAACAGCGACACCTGCTTCTGGTTATCACTTTGTGGATTGGAGTGGTGATGTCCCGCAAGGCGGGAATACGGCGAATCCATTGACGGTTATAATGGATGTGAATAAAACTATCACGGCAAACTTTGCCACCAATACATATACTCTCACTATCAATGCAACCAATGGAAGCGTAGCAAAGAATCCGGATCAAGCAAGTTACAATCATGGTACATCTGTAGAATTAACAGCGACACCTGCTTATGGTTATCACTTTGTGAATTGGAGTGGTGACGCCAGTGGAGTGACAAATCCATTGACAGTTATAATGGATAGTAATAAAACTATCACAGCAAACTTTGCTATCAATACTTATACGCTTACTGTTACTTCCACAAACGGTTCAGTAGTGAAGAATCCTGACCAAACATCATACAACCATGGAGTTACAGTTCAATTAACAGCTACACCAACGACAGGTTATCATTTTGTCAACTGGAGTGGTGATGGTAGTGGAACGACAAATCCTTTGACGGTTACGATGGATGGCAATAAGAACATCACAGCAAATTTTTCTATCAATACTTATACGCTTACTATTATTGCTGTAAACGGGTCGGTAACGAAGAATCCTGATCAACCATCGTACAACCATGGAGTTACTGTTCAGTTAACTGCTACACCGGTAACCGGTTACCACTTTGTCAATTGGAGCGGCGATGTCCCGCAAGGCGGCAGTACGACAAATCCAGTATCAGTTACGATGAATAGCAATAAAAATATTACAGCAAACTTTGCAATCAACACTTACACGTTGACAGTTACATCAGTAAATGGTTCAGTTACCAAAATTCCTGACCAGACGACTTATGACTATGGAACGTCAGTCGAGCTAACAGCGACACCTTCAACCGGTTATCATTTCACCGGATGGAGTGGCGATGTAATCGGTACAGATAATCCAGTATCTGTTGTTATGAATGGTGATAAAAACGTCACTGCGAATTTTGCAATCAATACATATTCTTTGAATGTAACTATTGACGGTGAAGGTATTGTAGCAAAAGACCCGGACCAATCATCATACAATCATGGAATTGAAGTACAACTATTCGCAACACCTGAGGTCGGATGGCTCTTTACCGGTTGGAGTGGTGACGCAAGCAGTAGTACGAATCCGATTATGGTAATGATGGATAATGAGAAAAATGTTACTGCAAACTTCACTATTGACCCATTGTATCAGGTAAAATATCGCTCTGTTCATCCGGATAGCATTGCATTAGACAAGGACAATCTTGGTAAGATGGGTAAGGCAGTTGCCAAGAAAGCAACTCGTGTTGAGTTCAGCTTCTTTGTCGTAGTTGATGCTAACGACGTGAACGATTTACACTTCGAATTAGCGAAGGGCATTGACACCACCTTTGATTTCACAATCACGCCTATTCCGGTGAGTGCAATTCCCGTTGCAACATCCTCCCTGAAGAAATGGGATGTAACGTTTGCTTCTGTTTTGAATATCGGAGATACGGTCGTTGTGTCCGGTTTTGGAAATAAAGGTTCAGTCCAAAAAGTACAGATGTATTGGTGGACGAAAGACAATGTTATTGTTGGGAAGAAAAAATCTACAGGTGCAGTATTTACGAAAAATATACTTCGTTTACCGATGCCGAACAGAGTTAATCTTGCAAAAGAAACATACGAGCAAGGTGCATTTACTACAACCAACGGAATGGTTGCCGGTGTTGCTCGTTCTGACAGCCCGAAAGCGTATGGTTGGGTTACTTTGAAAAAGTACACTGATGTGATGACCTCTTTGAAAGTAGTAAGTCGGAGCGTTGTTAACCTGCACGATGGTGCCGCAAAAGGATTCGAAAAGTATATCAGCGGAAAGAATATTGTTGGAAAGTTAACCTCCTTGCCACCAACGAAACAGGATAACAAACTGTTTGCCAATTTAGTTGGATTGAAGCTGAGCATAGCAGCATCAGCACTAGAAAATACTCCACTTGGTTTTGGCGAGTTACTCTTCGAGGATACAGCCAGCAATTCGTTGAACGGATTGATGTTGAAACAAATCGCAGCCGAAGCAGATACGATGATGACGGGGTATGTTGGACGTACATTTGAAAATGCGGCAACGTATGATAATCTATATAATTCTATCAACAGAGTACTTGTCGCATTTGAAGGTGCAATGGATACTATCAGCTTCAGCAATAAATTTGTTGCAACCGGAACGGCTCAGTTGCTTGATGTTCCATTCTTGCGGGCAAATACTTCTGTACTCCCTGAAAGAATTACTCCGCTCGAATTCATCGAACAGCAGATTCCGGAACAGTATTCGTTACAGCAGAATTATCCTAATCCGTTCAACCCTGCAACGACGATACAATTTGAATTGCCGGTTCAGTCTCAAGTAACGTTGAAGATCTATAACTTGCTTGGGCAGGAAGTGGCAACAATCCTTGACCGTCAGCAGATGGAAGAAGGCACACAGGAAGTAGAATTTAATGCCGAAGGTATTGGCTCCGGTGTCTATTTCTATCGCTTAGTAGCAAACGAAATGAACGATGAGGACGGGTTGGTGAATTCGTTCGAGACAGTCAAGAAGATGATACTTATGAAATAAGAAGAAATAGCGATCCATAAATTGTTAGTGGATTAGAATCCGGTTCCATCCCATCACCCTTGTGGGGTGGAACCGGTTTTCTATTCATATATCATGAACTCTGTGTTTAAATATTGAAGTAACTGAAGTTACGCGTGAATGAAAAATCTATGTAATAACCCCACGATTCCTGCCCGACCGGTCGAAGACTCGACTCGTTGAGCAGGCGGGTATGGTGGGGGAAAAAGAATTCTCCGCGCCCGAAGTGGCTTTAGCCACTGAAATCAGGGCTGAAGCCCATGTTTTCTTGAGCGTTTGTTTCCCCATCCTGTCCCTAAGGGATGGCTTCGCCAAAGGATGGGGTTATTGCACAGATAGTTTTTCGTGGTTGCGTAACATTTGTAAGTAATGCTCAAAACAAAAAATAAGTATTAAGGAAATCTCTTTCATGCCGAAAATTTTTTACAGCACCATCATTTTTTTATTGATAATAACAAGTGTGTTCACACGCTCAATGTCTTATTCAGGGACAAAGAAGGTATCTACTAAATCGTGGAAGTATGTTCCGGGCATCGTTATCGTGAAGTTCAAAACTGCTTCAGTCGAAGGTTCTGTTATGAGCGCCGGACAAGAAGTATCTCAAATGACAATCAATTCCATGGTGTCAAAATATCGGCTTCTTTCATCCCGAAAGATGTTTGCTCACCTCAGTAAAAATCCGTTATCATCTATTAGAAACATGTATCGGTTTACTGCTGCGATTGGTGTTGACATTGAAGCGTTGGCACAAAGTATTGAAAGAGAATCTTCAGTGGAATTTGCTGAACCGGATTATCTTATTCCTGTGAATGATATCCCGAATGACCCACGGTATTCTCAGCAACCGTATCTGTCTCAAGTAAAAGCGCCTCAAGCATGGAATGTTATACACGGTGATAGCAGTGTAATAATAGGAATTATTGATACCGGTATTCAATGGGACCATCCGGATTTGGCAAACGCCATTTGGAACAATGCAGGTGAGACGGGAACTGATTCATCAGGTGCAGATAAAAAATCCAACGGTGTAGATGATGATGGTAATGGACTCGTGGATGACTATCAAGGATATGATTGGGTTGATGGCGGTACGAATGGCGCTTCAGGCGAAGATGTTTATACTCCCGACAATGATCCCATGGATCGGCATGGGCATGGTACTCATGTGAGCGGACTATCCGGCGCCATCAGTAATAATGGTGTTGGAATAGCATCGTTACCGTGGCGTGTAACTCTTCTCCCGTTGCGTGCAGGGTTTGCAACTGTTGATGGGAATGGTGTGGTACAAAGCAGCGCCGTTGCTCAGGCGTTTGTTTATGCAACAGATATGGGTGCAAGTGTCATCAATCTTAGCGCTGGCAGTAATGCTACAATGTTTGAAGGGGCAAGATATGCATTTGAGAATGGAGCGATCATAACAACTGCGGCGGGGAATGACAATGCAGAGACATCCATTGGTGAAATCCAATCTGCGCCATGGGCATTAACCACAGCCGCTCTAAATCAAAACGATGGGAAATCTTCATATTCTAATTATGGTGATGGAGTGAAAGTATGTGCGCCCGGCGGCGATGCGGGCGCTTTGCTATTAAGTACACTCACCGGATCGTCGTATGGAGAATTAGCCGGAACATCCATGTCAGCGCCAATCGTTGCCGGACTTGCCGCGCTCGTGAAGTCCCAACATCCTGATTGGCCCAACTGGAAAGTAACATTCCAAATACTTGGTACGGCAGATAACATTGATGCACGGAACCCGTACTTTGTAGGAAAATTAGGATATGGCAGAATCAATGCCTACCGAGCTGTTACAGAAAGTACAGCGTTTACATCTATGAAACCGCAAATATCAATTCAAGATTTTCATCTTCAGGAAATCACTGGAAACGGAAATGGAAAATTAGAGCCCGGTGAATCTGCACAGTTCATTATTTCACTTCATAATGAATTTGCAGATGCAACAAATCTTCAGGCATCTTTATCAACAAATGATCAGATGGGAGTCACCATCAACAAAGGGACGTCGGCGTATGGTGATCTACCCGGTATTTCTCATCTTTATCAATCAAGCAAAGATAACAGTTCGGATCCATTTGAAATTTCAATTGATGCTAATGCCATTTCACATCAGGTACATTGTACTCTGCAATTAAACGATGACAATGGTTTTAGCAAAAGCATCGAACTTTCTTTTCCTATCGAACCCTTGGTGCTTATTGTTGATGATGATCGTGTCGGTGGTGATGGAACAAATTTCGAGGTTGAGGGTTATGCAACCCGCGCGCTTGATTCGTTACATGTATCTTATGATATATGGGATCATGACAATCGCGGTACTCCATCAGCAACATTCATGAGTAACTATTCTTCGGTGATATGGTTATGCGAATGGGCATTCCCTTCGCTCGATTCTGCTGACCGTGCAGAGGTTGGACAATACCTCGATGGTGGAGGAAGATTGTTTTTATCGGGTCAGGATATTGGTTGGGATTTAAACGAAAGGAATCTGCCGGATGGGGTTATCACTGAATTTGTTCGTTCAGGTGGTCAATCAAAATTATTTTATGAGAAATATTTTAAAGCACGATATGTTGCAGATGATGCTGACGCAACACAGATTATCGGAATAGCAGGCGATCCCATTGGCGAAGGAATCAATACGATGATTACTCAACCCGGAAGACCGACTGAATATCAATTTCCTGATATGATGCTTCCATTAACAGGAGGAAGAGCGATGTTTATTTATCCGACAGAATCAGTAGGTGCGATACGGTACGAAGGTATCTGGAGAACTGTGTATTTTGGATTTGGTTTTGAGGCAATCACGGATGATAGTATTCGGAATGAAGTCATGAAGCGAGTGCTTCGTTGGTTAAATGGTTACACCATTAACTATGCACA
>JACPVN010000061.1 GCA_016191715.1 Ignavibacteriota bacterium
ACTCTCCGGTCGAGAATGTTTTGGTTTTCATGCTGAATGTACCATCACTGATTGTAACGGTAAGACCTTCGGTTGCTTGCCCTGAAACTCCTGACACAGTTTGAGTAACTTTTCCGTTTAGAATTCCGCCAACGACTATCGGTAAGTCTGCAACTTTCAAGATATTCGGATCAGGCATAACCAAAACAGCGCCGAATCTGGGAATCCAATGCGGATCTTCGTACGATTGTTTTGGTAAATAACCTATATAGTTCTGATATGCTTCTGCATTCGGAATCATTAGTCCACTTTTTGTTTTAAAACCGATGCCTATTACCTGCGGACCATAAGTTTTCACAGCAACGTCAGGAATATACCGTTCACCACCATCCAACACTCCATTGGAATTCTGGTCAATAAACGGTCTGAAGTGAATAGCCGATCTCCCCAATCGCAGACGATTATCAAAGAAGAAATCAGTCAATGTACTCGAAGTAAGTGCACTTCCACTTAACACTTGATTATATTGGAATTCACCATCAACTCGCATTCCACGTACATCAATACGGAGGAACGGTAAGTCATAAGACAATTGAATAAAAGCAGAAACAAATGAAGGTAAAAATGAACGGTTATATGAACCGATGATTAAGAGATTTCTACCAATACCGCGACTTGCAGTTATCTGAACATTTTGTAATTTTTTTGCTTTGTGATCATACTGGATAGCACCCGATAAAATAATACTCAATGGTGCTCGCACAGAAGAACTTAAACGTGAAGTCCAAAATTCCGTAAATCGATCGCTTGAATAATTAATTTTACCTATATTCATACTCAAGGAAAGTCTTAATCCCTTCGTATAACCTTCAATTCTTGGTAAAATTGCACGTCGTCGAAGCGCCTCATAAATACTTTGTTCTGCCTGAACATTAAACACAACACCATACGTATTAAAATAAAACGGGACATTGACCGTTAAGTTGGTTTGTTCAACAGCCCTGCTGAGATTTAACGGTGAGGAACGCTTGTACCAATAATGCGCAAATGTTATATATGCCTGTGATGGAAATGAACCATTCAATAAAAACTTTGATGCGAGTAAAGGAGAAAAGGCAAATTCACCCAAAATGCCGGGCGTAACACGCAACGCTGCTTCCGCTGTAATTGCAGGATAGAATTGCTGACCGTCATCGCGTATATCTACATATTGTGCATCAAGACCGACCGTTAATGAAGAAGAGGCGCCGTAATCAACACGTCCTTTTGCATAGAAATCTTTTCTGTAGCGACGCAATTCTCCACCTTTCAAACTATACTGAAATTCTCCGGGAGGAACCATCAACTGAGATACATTGAAGCGATAACGTTGAATTTCCAACCCGCCCCATTCATCGTAGGCCCGAACTTCGATATCAGAATTTCCATACGGAATTCCTAATTGAAACTTATACTGACCATCAGTTGAACCGGGATAATAAGAAAGTAGTCTTCCTCCTTGATAGAGTTCAACTTCTTGAGACGTCGGTGCATCAATAGAGAATAATTCCGATGCAAGCATTAATCTTCTCGGTGCAGGACGATTAGTTACCTCAATACCACGGATACTGCCGACATATAATGGTTCCAAATCAGGATGTAAATCACCAAGAATTACCTGACGAACTATTTCACCATCGAAAAAGGGCCATCGAATAAAACCGGTAAAATTATTTTCTGTTACTTTTTTATTGTGAACACCCTGAAATTTTCCCTGTAAATCACCACCAATAATATGTGTACCGAATCCGATTTGATAATGATGGAGTGGTTTTCGATGTTGACCAACGATTGTATTAAAGCGATAATCAACACGCGCACCTCCGAAGAAAAACGGAGAACGGTCCAACGATAATCCGGCGGAAGGAACTTCCTGAGTTTGAAACATACGTTCTCGATTTTTCTGACGTTTGGCTATTGTAACAACAGGCATTTCTCTGGAACTGGTGACTGTAACTACTAATCTCCGTGCATTGTACTCAGATTTAATTCCGAAAATCTCAAACAGTAATTCAGTATCTAAGTAAATATCCTGAGTAGAAATTATGTAGAGTTCATCCGGAATAGAAATTCTTCGTCCCCGTATCGTAGAAAGCCGATTGTCAAAATCTAAACTATACACAGTATCTTTACTTAAGAAAAAACCGTTTAATTGCCGACGATCAGCAGAGACATTTAAATTTATACGTAAAAATTTAAATAACTCAATCATCGGTAAGTATGTTCTCCCATCTTTACGGAGAATAAATAATTCCACACTCCCCGCACCCTTTAATCGTAACTCGACAGGAATAGATTCTTCGTTAGAAGAACTTGTTGCCCCTTCACCACCAGCAAATAAATCTGCCGGGAGTGAACACAAAAGCAAACACAAAATGATAAAAAATATCCAGTTTTTGGTCATTGTATTGTAATAGGAAATGTCCAACGTTGTGGTTCTGCATTTACCAATAAATCTGCACGAATATCTGTGCGTTTTGTTACTGCTGTTATTTCAAGTGTATATGGTCCACCACCTGTAAAATCAGTAGGAATTTCAAGATTCAATTTTAAATCTTTATATACTACTAAGTTTCGGTCCAATGTACCAACAACTCTACCTGAACTATTTAACACTCTGCACTGTAACGTACCCCAAAAGGAAGAATTTCCAACTCTTTTAAAATTGGCCTGAGTTTTAACTAATCCGCTTTCCTTATTAATATCTTTTATTCCAACAAGTTCAACTCCTGCAATTACAGGTTTCACGCGATAATGCAATGGGACAGTTACAACTGTAATCATTTCAATCGCAGGACCCCTTTTACTTTTTTGTTGAATGGATTTTGACACTTTTGGTGTGACAATCATTTTCGCCCAGTACTCACCCGGAGGCATTCCACTTGGCGGATTGGCAAAGATTCTGACCCCTTGTGATTCAGAAGGTCCGAGAATAAATCGTGAAGGATACGCTCGAATCCAATTAACCATTGATCTATCATCTGCCTGTAATTGGTCAGGCATTAAAATTAATATTTTCCCTGTATCATCTGTGGTATGATAACCATACTTTAACTCAATCGAAACCTCCATCGTTTGATCACCGGAATTGCTTATTGTTAAAACGCCGGATTTTGAAGGTGCATCAATAAATAAATATTGTGGTCGTACAACCACACCCGCATTTACATAGTAAATCGGAAGAAAAACTAATAAAAAAAGAATTAATGTATATATAAATTTAGTTCTCATCTGCAATATCAATAGATTATCATTACCTAACTATAGCCTCAAATGCTCACAAAAATAAAAAAGGGGACTTGTCGGGATACATATCGAGTCATGCTAAACCCGCAAATCCCCTCACTTACGTTAAAGGTTAATTATTATAGACCAGTGTAGTAAGCATTGGTAAGAATTTGACCAACATATGCATCACCAGCGATGTTTGTGTTCGGTGGAACTGTGAACACATAACCGAGGCGAAGATTGCAGGTACCACCACCACCGAGGTTGAAGGTGTTGG
>JACPVN010000062.1 GCA_016191715.1 Ignavibacteriota bacterium
AACGAAGCAAGGTCTCTGTCAATCATTACTCTTTGCCCTCGAATCAAAAAGATTCGAGATTGAATCTCCTCTTGTATAATAAGGTCTTTCATAAATTATCATCTTTCTTATTGCTCGTTTAGATTTGGTTTTTGGGGTTTTTGAAAATTCTCCTTAAGATTTTCTGTTTCGAACTGTGTATTTGGCTTTTGGTTCTTCAACACGGAAACCGATTGGACGTTTAGGTTTTTCAGGCGGTGTCATCAACTGACGAATTGCATCAAACACCACTTTGAACTGTGCATCATATTTCTTTTCAAGCGCTTCTAATTTCCGGGCAAGTTCTGTGTTCGACTCAAGCATGTGCCGTAACCGGACAAAGGTACGCATGATGGCAATGTTCACCGCAACAGCCCGCTCGCTTCTTAATACGCTCGATAACATTAGAATCCCATGCTCGGTAAAGGCAAACGGTTGGTACTTGATATTTTCTCCTCTCTTCAAGGTCACAAATTGTGACCTTGAACGAGTACCCAACGCTTCTTCAAACCATGCTTCGGTTTCTTCCTTTGAAAGTTGAAACATAAAATCCGAAGGGAAACGATTGATATTCCTTCGCACTGCCTGTTTAAGAACTTTGGTTTCTACCCCGTAGAGTTCCGCCAAATCCCTGTCAAGCATGACTTTTTGATTTCGTATCAGAAATATTTTTTGTTCGATTCTTTCGATTGGAATTAGTGTTTGTTCATTCATAATTTTTCACATAGTAATAATGACGTATAACTAAACGCAAAATCACAAACTGAGATACTGAATCTAAAGAAAGACAGCAAGAAAATCAATAAAAAAATAACTGTAGAACGAAATTTACTTGGTTCCCCCAAAAAGGTCGAATTGAAATTCAACCTACTTTGTTCTTCCGAGAGATTGCCGTACATTCACAACCATGTCATCCAAACTCACTCCGAAAATACTCCTCGAAGGGACGCGACTTACACTGAAAACAGAAATCGCATTTGCGTTGAACGAACACCCGCGCATTGTCGGTACGAGAAACTATCGCTACCATTCGCCGGTCATTTCTGCCGAGTGGTGCGCGTTTACCAACTTTCCGTGGGGGCGCGGGCTCATCAACTTCGAGCCGCATGAAGAATCGCTTGCAATGGAAACCTATGCAACGTGGTTGAGACTCTTTGAACTACAACGATACTATTCATGGATTGTTGACCGCTTTCATCTTTCCACCAAAGCATATCAGTTCCAACATTACGGGAAGGAGTATGATTTTCGCTGGGTTGAAGAACGACTTTTTTCTCTCGGTTTTCATCTCGTCTTTTGCACACGCTCGTCTGAATCATTTCACGAAGCGCGTGAACAGCGGTTGAAAGTTTCCGGCAAGCCCTCACAGTACGATAATCTTCAACTCTTCATCGAAGAACAAGAGTTGATGCACAAACTTGTGAATGAATCAATCTTGCCGAAATTGGAATTGGATATTTCCGATAACAACATCAGCAGGGCGACTGAACGAATTGCCGATTGGCTCACTTCCACCGGCGGGTTATGGTCGAAATGAAAAACAACTTGGTATTATTTTGCAAGAAACTGAATCAAAGAAGACAGTCCGAACATTCGGCATCGCATCGTTCCTGAACGATTTCGGTTCCGACATCATCTACCCGATTTGGCCCCTCTTTGTTACGTCGGTTCTCGGAGCGAACATGGCGATGCTCGGTTTGATAGACGGACTTGGAGACGCTGTTGTTTCGCTCTCACAGGCATTTGCCGGATATTATTCCGACAAATTACAAAAGAGAAAAATATTTGTCTGGCTCGGATATTTATTCGGCGCAACTTCAAGAATCGGGTACGCATTCACAGCATCGTGGCAGATGCTTCTTCCGTTTCGCGTTCTCGACCGCGCTGGAAAAATACGAAGCGCGCCGCGCGATGCAATCGTCGCCGATGTTTCCGATGAAACCAACCGCGGAAGAAATTTCGGTTTCCTCCGCTCTATGGATAATCTTGGCGCGGTGCTGGGAATCGTCTTTTGTCTGCTCTTCATTGACATCGGTTATACAAATCTTTTTCTCCTCGCCGCTGTTCCTTCCGTCGTCGGTTCGCTGCTGATTATTAAAGTAATTAAAGAAACGCCGGCACAACGAGCCACGGTATTCAAAGGACTTTCATTCAAACATCTTGATACGAATTTTCGATTGTTCCTCTTTCTGAGCGCGCTCTTCTCGCTCGGTTCATTTAGTTATTCGTTTCTCCTTCTCTATGCGTTCGATGCGGGATTTGAACAAGGAGGGCTTCCGGTGTTATATCTCATCTTCACGGTTGTTGCCGCAATCTTTTCCCTTCCATTCGGAAAATTATCGGACAGGATTGGAAGAAAGAATGTGCTGATGATGTCGTTCTGTTTCTGGGCTGTGTGTTGCCTGGGATTGTTGTTTCTGAAAAATTATTGGGGCATCATCGGATGTTTCATTCTCTACGGGTTACATAAAGCGGCAATCGAACCTGTACAAAAAACACTTGTCAGTGAGTTAGCTCCGCCTGAACTTCGCGCAAGTACGCTCGGTGGTTTTCAGATGGTACTCGGAGTGTGTGCGTTTCCTTCTTCGCTTCTTGCAGGATTGTTATGGCAACATGTTGATTCTTCTGCGCCGTTAGTCGTTGCATTTTCTCTCACCATCATTTCGCTCTGCTTGCTTTTCTTTATTAGCGAGCGAAAAACCAAACACTGAAACTCTCTTTTCCGTTAAATTCGCTTAGTTTCATAATGGAAAAAATACCTGCTTATTTTTTCAAAACGGATTGCTTCTGGCAGAAAGAACTTCTATATTTGAAAAGAACGATATGACTGCTGTAATGCTTCATGGAAAAAATTTTCAAACACCTGCAGGCAAAATTAGAAGAGGTAGATTGATGTTGATATTCAATAGAAATATTTCAATCATTGTTGCTGTTCTTTTCATATTCTTCGTTTCGGGACAACTGTTTTCTCTTCCGTTTCAAAATCCATCGCAGTGGGTACGTTTTTCAACCAACGAAGGATTACCTTCGAACAGAGTGATTGATGTTGCTGACGCGCCGGACGGAACGGTGTGGGCATTGACGAGCGCTGGCTTGGCATTTTACAACGGTTATTTCTGGACTCCGGTCGGTGAATCGCTCGGCTTGCACAAGAAACAAATCAACGTATTTTATATTGATTCGACCGGCAGAATTCTTGCATTAAGTAATGGAAGATTGTTTATCGGGAACGAACTTGGATTCAACTTTCAGGAGATTCTTCTCGCGAACAACCATGTAAAAATCCATGACCTTGTACCGTACAACGGGAACAAGTTTCTGGTTCTTCACGAAAATTATACCTTACGCGTTTGGGACGACCGGTTCTCCCAATCAACTCCCTACTCACCTCTTCAAAATTCCGGAAAGGTGCGGAGGATATGGAATACGCGCAGCGGCAACATCTGGATTCTTACCGATAAGGCAGTGTACTCTTTGCATGACTCTACTCTCACAACAAGAATCAATACACCATCATTTTTCTTGAACATTTCAACTCTTTCAGAGGATAAACTGACTGGTGGAATTATGGGAGTAAGCCATCCGGCAGAACAGCGCGGTTTATGGGCATGGAGAACGAACGA
>JACPVN010000063.1 GCA_016191715.1 Ignavibacteriota bacterium
ATGAACCGAAAACTATTTCTTTGCATCTCATATCATGAAGCATAAATCTGCTGGCCAGCCCGATATTGACTTAGGTCTTTTAACGAAAGCCAAGTCGGGTGACGAACGTGCGTTTACAGAACTTGTGAAGAAGTACGAGCAAATGGTGTATAGCTTTTCCTTCAAGGTGTGTCGTGATAAAGATGACGCAGAAGAGACTCTGCAGGATACATTTGTCAATGTGTTCCGTAAGTTGAAGCAGTTTGACGGGAAGTCGAAGTTCAGTACGTGGTTGTACAGCATTGTCGCGAACAATTGTTTGATGAAACGGAGACGAAGCAAGTTAGAGCAACACTCGGTGAGTATTGACGAGCCATCTATGCCTGAACATTCGCATGAAGGTGAAGCGATAGAGGATGCGCGTCTTAAGATACAGGCATGGAGCGAAACTCCGCTTGATGAAATGATGGGGAAAGAACTCCGGCATTCATTGGATGAAGCGATTTTGAAATTGCCGGTTGATTATCGCCTTGTGTTTTTGCTTCGTGATGTTGAAGGACAATCGGCAGAAGAAACAGCAAAGATAATGAAGTTGTCAGTTCCTGCCGTAAAATCCAGATTGCGCCGTGCGAGAGTTTTTTTGCGTGAACAATTAAACGAGTATATGACATCATGAAAAAGAAGCCGACATGCAGTGATGTGTTCAAATACATCTGCGAAAATTTAGACAAAGATATTAAATCGCCTTATTGTTTGATAATCAAAAAACATTTGGATGATTGTCCAGATTGTATGACATATCTTGACGGTTTGAAAAAAATAATAAATTTATATCGAAGCTATCCCGACCCTGTGTTATCTCACAACAGAAAAATAGCGCTCTTGAAAACCCTCAATCTCAGATGAATCGTTTATGCTTTGAGGTTTTCACTTTCTTTGGTATAATGAAGTCCAGAAACGAACTATTCACAACAACTTGTAAGGAACGATTATGGGTATTACGTATGTCAAAGGATTTGTCAAAGGAAATAAAGGAAAACAATATCCCGTAAAATTTTTAGTTGATAGCGGTGCAACATATTCGCTTATCAACAAGAAGCAATGGAAGGCAATTAACCTTTCCCCAACCCGCTCCATGACATTTACGCTTGCTGATGGAACAACGATCGAACGCGGAGTATCCGAATGTCTTATTTCATTGCCGCAAGGTGAAGGTCATTCGCCCGTAATATTGGGTGAGGACGATGATGAACCGTTGTTGGGAGTCGTTACGTTAGAGATTCTCGGTTTGGTGTTCAATCCGTTCAAGCGGACACTCCAACCGATGAGAATGATGTTGGCGTGAGAACTCTTTTTGAGTACAACGAACAACTCACCGAGGTAAATCGAAGTGTGAATCCTTTTCCAAATCCCTGCATCTTATTGAATGAAGGCTGAATCAGCCATAATCATTCAACAAAAAGAAAGAAGTAATCATGAACAAGAATGTAGGAACAATTGATAAAGGAATCAGAATTCTCCTCGCAATAACGATTGCAGTTCTATATTTTACCGGAACACTTTCAGGAACGACAGCAATAATCTTGGGGATTCTGGCAGTAATATTTATCGCAACAAGTTTTGCAGGCACCTGCCCGATTTATTCGATATGCAGAATTTCCACAACAAAAAAATCAACAACAAAATAAGAACAGATGAAAACGAAAACAGCAATAGTGAAACAAGTCCGCGGCATCACGCTGGCGGGAAAATCAGATTCAAACCATTGGGTGATGATGGATGGCGGTCCGACATTCGGCGGAAGCGAAGCCGGCTCCAGTCCGAAAGAATTACTTCTGATGGCGCTCGGCGGATGTACCGCAATGGACGTTATCCCAATCTTGAAGAAAAAGAAAACTCCGGTTCAGGATTTTCAAATCAACCTGACAGCGAACATGCAAGAAGAACATCCGCAAGTGCTGACAGATATTCACGTTGAATATGTTTTCTATGGTGAAGGAATCAACAAAGAAGAGGTCGAGCGGGCTATCGAACTTTCAACGACAAAGTACTGCGCTATCTCTGCAATGCTGAAACCAAGTGTGAAGATTACTCATTCATACAAAATAGAGCAACCGAATTTCTAACAACTTTTTTAACTATTTTTTTAACTGATATGAATAACAATGTAATTGTCGGAACAGATACAAACTTTCAACATGAAGTATTACATTCACAGGTCCCGGTCTTAGTTGACTTTTGGGCGCCGTGGTGTGGACCGTGCAGAATGGTCGCTCCGGTGGTTGAACAACTTGCCAGCGAATTTGCAGGCAAGGTCAAAGTCGTGAAGTTGAACACAGACGAGAATCAGCAAACGGCGGAAACATACGGTATCATGAGTATCCCGACACTTGCAATTTTCAAGAATGGACAGGTTGTTGATGGCGTTGTCGGCGCAGTGCCGAAGAATGTTTTAAAAGAAAAACTCGATAAGTACGCACAAGAAATCACAATCAACTGAACTTAGTTTTACGTTTTAGGTTTCTTGTCAATAGTCAATAGTCAAGAGTCAATTGTCAATTGTCATTAGGTAGTTCTTGAATCGTGAAACCTGAAACCCGTAACCTGAAATACAAATCTTGTCAATTGTGATAGAAAAGACTATTCTGATTGAAGACCTCGTGCGAGAACTTCCGCAGTCGGTCACATATTTGATGGAACGGGGAATCCGTTGCCTTCGATGCGGTGAACCGGTTTGGGGAACGCTTGAAAGCGCGGCGAAAGAAAAAGGGCTCTCTGACTCACGAATTGAAAAATTTGTCGAAGACCTGAACGCTCTGAAACAGTGAATCATGAAACAATTAACTAATAACAATTAACAAGTAACTTAAAAAGCAATGCC
>JACPVN010000064.1 GCA_016191715.1 Ignavibacteriota bacterium
AAGGGACCGCAGATACAAATTCTGTTACCCGGTTCGTATCGTATCAATAAAGATTTATTTCATGTTGAGATTCAGGATGCTACTGTTATTCCTGCAACGAAAGTTGGATTAGTGACGGCATTGGATGGCGCACCATTACCTGAGACGGAATATGTTGCAAAACCTGTTACGACTCACAACGATTATCAGGACGCATCGAAGTTTCTCGAAGCAGGAGGACAACGCGGACCGCAATTCGATGTCCTGCGTCCCGGAACGTACTACATCAATCCACTAATGTTCAAGGTAGAGTTAGATGATGTTGCTGTTGTTGAGCGTGGTCAGGTTGCAGTTGTTGTTTCAAACGTTGGAGAAGAACCGGTTGAAATTCAGACAGCGATTGATGAATTAGCAAAGAAGGAAGGGATAACTCCCGATAGTCCTAAGTATCATGAAATTGAGAGGCGATTACTCACAGGCATTGAACGGTATGTTGTACCGAAAGGATTTCGCGGTATCCAACAGGAAGTTGCCGGACCGGGATTCTATTACCTCAATCGCCGCGCATACATTGTTTATATTGTTGATACAACAAACATCACGATTGATTGGGATGAGGCAAAAGAAACACGATTCGACCAACTCAAGGTTATTTCCCGTGATGGATTTGCCATCAGCGTTTCGGTGAAAGTTGTTATTCGCATCCGACCGGATCAGGCGCCGTACATGGTTGCTAAAATCGGTTCGATAGAAAATTTGATTGTCCATGTTATTCATCCGATGATTGATTCAAGTTTTCGGAATCAGGCGTCATCAACATCTGCAATGAGTTTCATGCAAGACCGGCAAGATGAACAACGAAAAGCAGAAGACCGCGCAAAAACAGAATTGGAGAAATATCATGTCGAATGTGTTTCTGTTTTAATTTGTCAGATTAACTTGCCACAGGATTTGATGGATACGCAAACGATTAAAATCATCGCACAACAACAACAGGCGATGTATCAGGAGCAACAGAAAGCAGAGCAGACAAGAATCGCCACTGAGAAAACACGTTCCGAGGCAGACCAACAAAAAAATCTTGTCGAAGCGGAAATCGGGGTGAAGATTGCCGAGCAAAACAAACGCAAAGCGATTGCATTTGCCGAAGGAGAATCCGAAAGCATCCGGTTGAAAGCGGAAGGTGAAGCAAAAGGAATCCGTGCAAAAGGTGAAGCGGAAGGGGCAAAGATATTGGCTATTGGTGAATCAACGGCGAAAGCGTACGAACTGCAAAATAAAGCAGTCGGTCAGCAGGGAGTAACAGCGATTGAAATAGCAAAACAAATTTCATCCGGCAATGTCAAAGTTACTCCAGATTTACTTGTGCAAGGAAGTGAAAATGTTGGTGGATTGCTTTCAGCATTTCTTACAAATTTGATTGTGACGCAAAGGAAGGGTGAACAGGCAAGTGACGCGAAGAAGGAATAGTTTATACTTTGTTAGGTGGTGTCGGAAGTTTCCTTCAGATACAAATCTCAGAATAAAAAAAAACTTACTGGAGTTTTACAAATGAAATTGAAGTTAGATTCATCCGCCGGAATGTTAAGGTTTATCATTATTATATCTCTAATCGTTGCTCTACAGCTAAACTCTGTGTATGCAGGGGATGAAAAAGAAATTGTTCAACACAGCAACACATTTTCGTTCAAATTATTCAATGAAATAACAAATGGTAAAGGGCTTGATAACATCATTGTTTCTCCTTTTAGCGCATCTACGGCTCTCTCACTTGTATTAAATCAGGCTATTGGAGAGACACGTAATGCAATGCTTGGCACATTGGATTTCCAGGATATGGACATGCAAAGTATTAACAATGAAACGAAATTCTTGCTTGACAATCTTCAGCAAAGCGATACTCAGTTTACTTTTAATGTTGCAAATTCTGTTTGGGATAATGCCAAGTATTCTTCAGACATGAAGTTTTTATCGCAGGTTCAAGATTATTATCAGGCAGAATCTAATATTGTAGATTTTGAAACATCAAATACAGTTGAAATAATCAATGAATGGGTATCAAGAAAAACGAATAAGAAAATAGAGAGAATTATTGAGAAGTTGGAACCGTCTCTGAGAAGAGTAGTTATAAACGCAATCTATTTTTTGGGAAAGTGGGA
>JACPVN010000035.1 GCA_016191715.1 Ignavibacteriota bacterium
TTCAACTATCGGGTAACTCCCTACGGCGGAGGTAGCGACCACATGATGTTTATTGACAGAAAAATTCCTGGCATTATGTTCTCTCACAGCGATTATACTCATCACACATCGGAAGATACGCCGGACAAGGTTGACCCGGTCGAACTGGAACGATGTGAAATAATTGCAACTTCTACGTTGTGGTATTTGGCAAACTTAGATAATTCACAAGCAAAGAATTTAAGTTATCATTTTCAAGCAAGGGCGCTGGGGCGCGTGGGAGAGGGGGCGAAAAAGGCGTTACAACTACTTGCAGGTCGTGATACAGTTGTCGGTTTGGGAGATGAGGCACAAAATATTCTCAAACAATCATTAGCTAACGAAATTGATGGTCTTGTTTCTATTCTTCATTTCAATAATTCTGAGGATGTGAAACGAGAAGTTTCGATTGTCCAATCTGCATTGAAATATCAATACGAATTTCTTGCAAAGGAAATCAGCGACAAAGTAAAAGGAACGAAAGCAGGAACATCTTCAAAAATAAAACCTGATACACGCGTTCCGGTTCGCATGACTCGCGGTCCGCTTGATTTTGGTTTACCGGCAAACAAGTTAGATGCAGAGAAAGCAAAATGGTATAGTTCGAGTGAGAACACAATTCGAGGAGATATGGAATTTGAAATCGTCAATTTCATCAATGGCAAGAAAACAGTTTCTGAAATTCGTGATGCATTGAGTGCAGAGTTTACTCCTGTGAAACTTGAAGCGGTTGCTCATTATATCGAAGACCTTGTGAGTGTGGGTGTAGTGAAGTGGAAATGATTTTGTTGATTGACGATTTACGATTGCAGATTGAAAGATTTCAGAATTCTGATTGCTGATTGATTTAGGATTCAAGGTTGATACATGAACAAAGAGCGATGGGTGTTGAGTGAGTGAACAAAACAGGAAACTGAAAACTAATAGACTGTCAACCATCAACTGAAAACTGTCAACAAAAAAACGATGACAATAACAATCTTTGGTAGTTCCCGACCAATGTTTGGTGAGGAAGAATATCAAACTGCATATGAACTCGGTAAACTATTAGCGCAATCCGGTTTCACGATTTGCAATGGCGGATACGGCGGAACAATGGAAGCGTCAGCACGAGGAGCAAGCGAGGCAAAGGGAAAGACTATCGGTGTTGTGTGTGAGCGGTTTGGAACGAAAGCGAATCTATTCATTCAGGAGACGATAGTTGTAAAAAATCATTCGGACAGATTGCATAAATTAGTTGAACTTGGAGATGCGTATGTTGTCTTGAAAGGAAGCACCGGTACGCTCGTCGAATTTGCAATGGTTTGGGAATACATGAACAAGAGTCTGTTGAAGGAGAAACCAATCATTGTTGTCGGTGATTTTTGGAAACCGATTGTGGAGACATTCAGTAACGAACTTGTCTTTGAAGGAAAAGAGTTGGCAACGAAATTTGTGATAATAGTGCAAACGGTTCGAGAAAGTGTAGTTTTATTGAAGCAGAAACGCACCCTCTATCAGTTATCAGATGAAAATATCGGCAAAAATGCCAAAATGCAATAACAATCTTAAAGAATAAAGTAAATTTTCTCCACATTTTTGTTGAAAATCTATCAAAGAATTCTTATACTCAGTCCCGTAAGGGCTTCCTATAGCCGTATCGTATCTTCAAATAAAGCACACAATTATTATTTTCAACAGATGAACTGTTTTATGTTAGGGAAAGGAAAAAGTATGATTCGCGTTTCTACTATTTTCTTGTTGTTCACGAGTCTATTTTTTATTGCTGTTCCGGTTTCGGGACAGTCGTTCGATTTACCAATCCAACTTGGTGTGGGAATTGGCGGAATGAACGGGAACAAAGAATTTGACGGGAACACAGATTTTCAAGCACGATTATTTGTACGCCATTATTACACAGAAAGTGTGCGGGGCGAATTTGGCGTTGGCATTGGCTCGATATCGGATTGGTTCTATGAGACACATTTGTTTCCGTTTGATTATCGTTTACTTTACTCACCCGAATATTACGAGCGATGGAGTCCGTACGTGTATGGAGGATTTGGTTTCGTCTCGTATGATGTTGCCCGGTTAGATATCGAACATCTACCCGAATGGGTCGCGCCACGTTATAAACCGGAGGGAGTTTCTGCGTACATTCCGTTCGGTATCGGTATTGAGCTGGTTGCGGAGGAAGGATTAGGATTTGATTTTAATCTCGGATATAATTTCGCATTCACGGATGAACTGAACGGAAGTCATGCCGACGACCCGAACGATGCGTACTGGACATTTCTCATCAGCATGACAATTAACGGTAGCGGATACAACCGGTTGAATTACCGCTCATCCTATTCATCAAATGAGCGACGCTGGGACAGAGGAATGACCGGACCCGATTCTGACGGTGATGGTTTGAGTGACGATGAAGAAATCATGCGATACAGAACTGACCCGTACAATCCGGATGGTGATGGTGATGGTTTAAGGGATTCGTATGAAGTTCTCACCTTTCATTCTGACCCGTTCCGTCCCGATACTGATTTGGATGGATTGAATGATGGTGATGAAGTCCGAACATATTTCACTGACCCGTTGAAGAAAGACACGGACGGTGACGGTCTGGACGACAGAGAAGAAACGAAAGTTACACACACAAATCCGCTCGACCCTGATACTGATAGAGGCGGTGTGAAGGATGGAATCGAAGTTGCTAAGAATGCTAATCCGTTAGATGCAAGTGATGATAAATTTATTGTCTTGACAGATGCGGCTTACGGAACTCCAACAGGAAGAGACATTGCCAGACTTTCTGCAAAAGAACTTGCTGAATTACGCGCACGGTTTGCACTCGAGGGAGTTGTTTTCAGAACAGGAAGCGCGGATATTCTTCCCACTTCGGTTCCGATTCTTGAACGGACATATCAAATACTCAGGGAATTTCCAAATGTGTATGTTCAAATTCAGGGACACACGGATAATATCGGAACAGCAACGAACAACTTAGACTTATCCCGTCGCCGTGCAGCCGCCGTTAAATGGTGGTTGGTTACCCGCGGGATTGATGCCAACAGATTAACAACCAAAGGATTCGGATATTCAAGACCAATCGCATCGAACGCTTCGGAATCCGGGAGACAACGAAACCGACGCATTGAATTTATCGTGCAATAGATTGAACACGAGGTAGATGAAGAGCCGATTCCGTTGACGAGTCGGCTTTTTTGTTTGACTTTCAACTCCATCTTTAATACCTTTTATGCATTCATCATGAAACGTCTGTTCTTCTCAATATGTGTCCTTTGGTTTTGCCTTGTTCAATTTTCATTTTCACAAGAAGATGAAATGATGGTGACGCGGCTCGGACGAGGACAGCCGTTCAACATCGTGAATGACATTGCACAGGATCAAGCCGGTTTCCTCTGGCTTGCGACCGAACAAGGTTTGTACCGGTATGATGGTTACACGTTCGTACAGGCGGGAACATTGTTTGGCGATTCAGCATCGCTCACATCTTCTCTCCAACAAATAGTCATTGATTCATCCGGCAGAATCTGGTTTAATGCAGATGGTGTATACCAAATTGACCTTCAGAAAAAAACTCTACGACGATGTACAATTGAAAATGATTCGAACATTCTTCACGGGAAATTCAAAATTCATCCCGACCGAAGCGGGACGGTATGGATTCGTTCCAAAACGTTGTACCGCTATGATACTCAACTGGAACGGTTTGTTCGTTATAATCTAACGCTGGTTGACCCGGAACTGAGAAAGGGTTTCGTTGAGTCATCAACAGAAAAAAATATATTCTGGATTGCATCGCGAAACAACCGTGTTTACCGGCTTGAGCAACGCACTGGCACAACGACTGAGTACACCATTCCGCAGGTGACTGCAAATTCCACGGCTAATCAAATACATACGATGTTTCAGGATTCACAAGGAAATCTATGGATTGGGGGAGAATTCCATGCATATCGGCTCGATAAAGAAAGTCAACGATTCATTGAAGTTGTTCCAGGAAAACCATTCACCTCGTTCGCTGAGGATTCGGGGAGACAACTTTTTCTCGGAAGTTTTGACAAACTCCTGTAATTGAATCTATTAAATCGTGGTAACGAAAAAAAAA
>JACPVN010000036.1 GCA_016191715.1 Ignavibacteriota bacterium
ATGCTCTCAACTCCTTCGCTCCCCTGTACGTACATCCTGCAGTAACTCCATTTCACCATCTACCACCTGTTACCATTCACCCAATCCTTTCCTTGTCATTCCCTCCAAGTTTCGGTATATTTTCCATACATTTATTCACGTTTCGGATACACGATTATGGCACTCAGCAGAACATCAAAAATTTGGATTGGCATTCTTTCGATTCCTCTCATTATTCTTTTTGTAGGAATTCTTGCGCTCAATTTATATTTCACAAGCGAGCGACTCAAAGAACTTATCATTCCGGAAATCGAGGCCTCAACGCACCGCACTGTTTCAGTACGCGATGCTTCGTTCTCAATTCTTCCCAGATTTTCCATCAGAATAGAAGGATTGAAAATATCGAACAAGCAAGGAGAAACATTTGACAAGGACGAATTTGTCTCTGTCGAAACAATTGACCTCGAAGTGAAAATTCTTGAACTGCTACGAAGCCGGTTGGAGATGACTCATTTGTTGATTGACAAACCGAAACTCTATCTCGAAGTAACAAGTGAGGGAATTACAAACTACAGCGATGAGCAACCCGGAGAAAAAAGTTCAGCCGAAGTGAAGGTAACGAGCGACCGGAGCGGAACGCTTTTACTTTCCAACTTCGAAGTGCGTGACGGCGAGATTGTTTTCATTGATAAGAAAGGCGACTCACGAATGTATATTTCAGGATACAACCAAACGGCATCGGCAACGAAGTTTCCCGCGCAACGTGCCATTGAGTTGCAGGCAGAAGCATCCATGAGCAAGTTTAGTTACGGTTCGCTTGAGATGTTTTTTGTGAAAGATATTCCCATCAAAGCGCACGGTAAGATGACATTCAACGATGAACAACAATCGCTCTCACTCGATGATGTTGAAATGCTGATGGGTGAACTTCCCGCGAACGTTACAGGTACAATTGCCGACGTATTCAACAATCGGAGTTTCGACCTCACCATCACCGCATCGAACGGAGAAATGAAGCAGGTTCTTTCGCTCATTCCTCCTGATTTTCTCAAAGCAACAAATGGGCTTTCGAGTAGCGGAAATGTTGCAGGTGTCATCACGATGAAAGGAGAATCGAGCGATGACATTCAGCCGGAAGTAAAAGGAGATTTCTCCCTGACAAACGGAACGGTGCAATACACTTCATTGCCGAAATCAATTACAAATGTGAATGTTGCCGGTTCATTTATCCGTCCTGCAGGCGAACGAAAGAATCCGCCGCCCGGCAGTTTCGAGATGAGCAAACTTTCCGCATCGCTCGGCGGCAACAACATCGGCGGAAGCATGAAAGTTATTGATTTCAATGACCCGAATGTTACGGCATCGTTTAACGGCTCGATGAACCTGAATGAAGTAAAAGAGTTTTATCCGCTCGAACAAGGAACGGAAATGACCGGAACGATGAAGGGAAATCTTTCGCTTGAGGGAAAAGCCAAAACCCCCGCAAGCATCAAAGCAAGCGGCGCGATTGAATTTCAAAATGCAACCATCAAAACGGCGACTTCGAAATCTCCCGTCAGCAATCTGAACGGAACAATTACGTTCAACAATCAAAACATCGAATCAAAAAAACTAAGCATGATGATGGGTGAATCTGATGTGACGCTTTCGTTCCTGATGAAAAATTATCTTGGCTTGGTGATGAAAGAGGCGGCGAAGGCGGGCAAACCGACCGCTTCTGTTACACTCACCTCTAGGCAGTTGCGCACGGTTGATTTGATGTCGGATGAAACCGAATCTTCCGGAACTTCAGAGAACAACAAAGAAGAGCCAAGGAAGGCGATGATGCTTCCGGGAATGGATGTTGATGCAAACGTGAACATCGGAACGTTGGTGACAGAGAAATTCGAGTTCACGAACGCGAAAGGCGCTCTGTCCGTCAAAGAAGGAATTGTCAAACTCAACAACTTTTCGGTGAATGCATTCGAGGGGAATGTCGTTTCCAAAGGGACACTTGATTTGCGTGATGCAAAGAAACGACCGTTCGATTTTGACCTTGACATCAAAGGCGTGCAATCCAATTCGATGCTCTCGAAGTTTACATCGTTCGGTAATAATCTGTACGGGAAACTCACGATGAAAACAAAACTGACCGGCGAACTGGACGACACACTCGGGCTTGTCCGTCAGGCATTAACAGGCGACGGAAACGTGAGCGTGACCGATGGAAAACTTCTTGGCTTTGCTCTCACTTCCAAACTTGCGGAGTTTACCGGACTTGATGAGTTGAAAGTCGTGAACATCAATAACTGGTCAAACATCTTTTCGATTTCCAACGGCAAAGTGAACATCAACGATTTGAAAATCAAAAGCGGTTCAACAGATTTCATCGTCAATGGCACACAGGGATTGGATGGCTCGCTCGATTACAATTTGAATATCAAACTTCCCGGTTCAATCTCCGACCGGTTGAAACTCCCCGGCGTTGGTGAACAACTCGTGCAATTCTTCAAAGATGAATCCGGAAGAATCAGTTTGAGTTTTCTTGTTGGCGGAATGCACACAAGTCCGACGTTAAAACTTGACACGAAGCCGCAGGAAGAAATGGCAAAGCAAGCGCTTCAGAAAAAAGTGGATGAAGGAAAAAAGAAAGTCGAAGACGAGTTGAAGAAGAAACTGGGTGAAGGGTTAAATAAGTTCTTGAAGAAACCTCATTGATGAACCTGTTGCTAAATGTATTGAAAGAGCCATTCTGAGGAGTGAAGCGACGAAATACCAAAAGGTTCCTCGCTTCAATAGCATGCTCAGCCAGATTGTTCTTTCCAATCGTGATACCCATACCGCTGAGGAATGCAACCGATGTTCCGATAGAATCTCCCGGTTTCCTTTCATTACATGGACCATACGAGATGAGAAATCGAATATCGGACAAATGGGATGTGTGTTGATTTTCAGAAATACAATTAGTATAGCCGAATGATGCACAACTGATACATTCATAAATTGCTGAATCAGCCGTTCCTCCGCATGGTGGCAGAAATTCAAGCCACTGAATAGTAAATTGAAGAGAATCGAGTTGTTTGGGTGCTTCGAGAATCGTCAAGCCCAAAGGCGTTGAGGAGAAATCTACCGGATTATGAACAAACACCGTTCGAACAGTATCAAGATAGCCACCATAGTTATGACTATAATAATTGCAATCAGTCCCGATGCACACGGGTCCTACATCGGCGTCAACATAAAACCAAGATAAACATCCTTGATTGTTTTATTACCGACGTTTACAAATATATATTCAAAAAGAAGGATGCCATCATACATCTCATACTTCCACGCGTACGATTTTTGAATAACTTTCACTCCCATAGAACGATGATTAGGGAAGGTGTGCCCGCAAATGTATCGGTTGCCGAGACGTACACATCCTGGTCGGAGATTGCGGCGTCATCTTCATCAACATGTGGTTCGCCATGGTCAGGAATTCCGTTTCCCTCAGTATAGAGGTCTTTGTTTTTCATTGAAGGATAGACGCCATAAGCGTTTGGTCGGCAAGTGTCATGCTTGATTCCGGTTAGCTCATAGTTATCAAACGAAGGGTCGGGATTTTTCGTGGGGTCGTATGTGCCCCGGCAACCAATTTCTTGCCGGTCTCCTACTCCGTCAACGCCAAGGTCATCAGTAAGTTTGTTCCAATCCCTATCATTGTCTTCACCGTCAAGAGCGTCTTCATCAACTGTTCCATCGCCGTCATCGTCGTAGCATAAAATATTCATCGGGCGTTTATAGTAACCGGAACGGGAACTGTTGTATGCAGTATCTTTTCGGGAACCAACCCAGAAACGATTTCTTAAAGAATCTTTTCGTGCGGGGGTGAATTCCGTTCTCCCTCCGGTTCCATCATATGCCGTGCTGACACATCGAATTCCGTTGATGATTCCTCCGATAAATGGACCCGCTCCATTCAGATGTTCGAGGCAAGAGCCGGTTGGATATTCCCACCCGACAGGAATATTTCCGCAAGTCGAATGTGAAGGAGGGTTGCCGTGAAATGCGGCTTTCCCAAGTACCAAATCATTGCTCATCCAGAGTTTCATTCCGTCTCCTTGAGAGATACGCTTCACCCATGATTTTGATGTATCGGTACCGTAGAAAATTTTCTTTTGCTGAGAATGTATATTACCTCTCAATGTGAAAAAAAATATTCCTATACAAATTACTGTTGTGTAAATTTTCATATCGCTCTCTGAATATTACCGTGCAATCACAAATTTTCCGATTTGTTTCCCGTACTCCGACTCAACCGTGAAGACGTAGATGCCGTTTGCCAGCGGTCGTCCGCTTTCGCTGAAGAGATTGAAGTCATGCTGACCGGCAATGTTTCCGTGTGCATCATCGTGTTGGATTGAAGTAATCACATCTCCGGTAAGACTATATATTTTGATGTAAGCTTTTGATGGAAGATGGATGAATCGAACCATACGTTTGTACGGAGTCCATGTCACCTCCGGACCTTCGTACCCTCCGTCGTCAACATAGTACACATCTCCGCGATAGGGATTGGGAACCACCATCACTTCACCAAGTTTCTTCGATGGTCCGAACGAGTGAAATACTTTTGTCGCATTTTCACTGATGGACGATTCATACGAACGGCCGTACAACGTATCTAATATACTACCGAAACCGGGGGGATTTTTTCTTTCAACATGACTAATATCGGGAATTGAATATGAAGTGACTGCATACCAATAGGTCATTCCTTTCCGTACAAGACTATCGGTAAATTCCCACTGTAATCCTACGTTATAGCCAAACGGGTCATCTGCAACATCGAATTGTTTCAGGAATGTATATTGTAGCTCCTCACCGTTTCGTTCATCCGCCCGATACAATCTGAATCCCTCGAAGATTCTTCCGCCGAGAGTATGCCCCGGAGGAGGATTGCTTCGTCTCCAATGGTCAGTACCGTATATTGCAGAAAGTCTGCTTGAATCGTCCCATGTTTCAGTTGGATTCACGCAACCTGGTTTCACAATATCCCAGCGTAATTTGATTCCTTCTTTTACAGAGGATGCTTCTAAACATGGTGAAGGTGGAATAACCGGATTTCTCCATCCACGCCCCCAAAGGTTCCTCGCTTCAATAGCATGCTCAGCCAGATTGTTCTTTCCAATCGTGATACCCATACCGCTGAGGAATGCAACAGTCATTCGAAGTGTATCTCCGGGAATCAGATTTGCAAATGGACCAAACGAAAATAAAAATTGTACATCTAATTGGTTGTATTGTGATGGCATAGGTGAAATACAATTTATCCCATCCCACGCTGAACAATCTAAGCAGCTGTATTGCTCGTAATCGGTTAATGCACCGCAAGGTGTATCAAACTCAAACCACCGAATACTGAAGTTAAGAGAATCAAATCGTTTGGGAGTTTCGAGAAGGGTTAATCCAAACGGTGTTGAGTTTGGTTCTGTTGGATTTGTAACATATATCGTTTTTAATGAATCAAGATACCCAACGAAATTAGAGTAAAAATATCTTTCTTGAGAGCCAACATCCGCATCAACAATGAAACCAAGATAGACATCCCGAATAGTTTTATTGCTGATGTTTACAAATTCATATTCAATAGGAAGGATGCCATCATACATTTCATGTTTCCAAGCATAAGACTTTTGAATCACTTTTACTCCCATGGAATCGTGGTTCGTATAATATTTTCCTGCTGAAGTGTCCGTTGCATAGATGTAAACATCTTGGTCAGAAATTGCGGCAAAGTCTTCATCAACGTGTGGCTCGCCGTGGTCTGGGATGTTATTACCTTGTGTGTACAGGTCTTTATTTAACATTCTGCGTGGAAAGATAAGACAGGTGTCTCGCTTATTACCCGTAGGATCATAATTATCAAATGCAGGGTCAGGATTTGAAGAAGGATCGTATGAACCCCGACATCCTATTTCGAATTGGTCTTCTAATCCATCACTTCCTACATCATCTGATAGCGGATTCCAATCTTTATCGTTATCTACTCCGTCAAGTATGTCCTCATCAATGCTTCCATCTTTATCATCATCAATCCCTCGTTTGTTCATTTGCTTTTTGTAATACCCTTTTTCAATTTTTGATGAATCGGTTGCTGACGTAATCCAAATTCTATTTCTTACAGTATCTGCCTGATGAGGGCGGAAATATCCATACCCTAAACTTGCGTTATAACTCTCCGAAACAAATCGTACTCCATCAATTTTTCCGCCAATAACCGGACCAGCACCATAAAGATGTTCACTGCAATTTCCGATTGGATATTCAAGACCTAAGGTTTCGCCGCATGGTATGGAAATGGGAGGTTGACCTGTTCCTTGATAGTTGGGATTACCAAGGACGAGGTCATTACTCATCCACATTTTCATTGAAAAGCCCTGACGAAATGATTTCTTCCATGAAGCACTTGTCGTGTTCGGTTCAGGCGCGTTCGTTTTCTGTTTCGCCGGTTGTGCGAACATGAACTGCGAAAAAATCCCGAAAGAAAGAACAATGAAAATGATACATCGTTTTGAAGCATTCATGGTAACCCTCCATGTAGTTGTTAATGAAAAATTATTTATTCAGACATTTATTAAAAACATTCTTTCTTGGTACATCTCTTTAAGTAAAAGGTACAAAACTTTTCTCATGTTGTCAAGCCGAAACAGGCTAAAAGAGCAGAAAATTTTGTCTCTGATAATTTATCAAACTTTGAGTGGTTCTAATGTGTGTGCTTTTATTTCCGAATGAAATTCAATTAGTTTATGAGTGCCGTCGCAAAACGGACTGTTCTTGCTCTGTCCGCACCGGCAGAGAGAAATTGTGGTTCGTCCGGCTAAGTCAAATTTGTTTCCTTCGCCATCAAGGAGTTCGAACTCTCCTTCGATGCGGATGGAGCCGTTTGTTTTTACTGTAATCTTTGTCATGTGAGTGGTGATTAGTGAGTAGTGAGTAGTGAGTTGTAATTAGTTGACGGTTCTTGGTTGTCAGTTTCTTTTAAAAACATTTGCATTGAGTATGATACTGCCATTACTGCTGACTTTAATCCAATATCCTTTCATCGGTTGTACTGTTTCTGTTTGATTGTATCCGCTTTCAAATTCATAGAAATCTGACTGAAGCGTTGTTCCTTCGGTGATGATTGCACTTGTTTGGAGCGGAACGGAAATTGTACCGATGAGATTCCAACCCTCAACAACTTCGAGCGTATCTGCGTAGATGCTGTCGCCGGTGATGTTTGAAGTTTGGTCTGCGCCGAACTTCAGCCAATATCCGATTCCGTTTTCAAGCGAATCCTGAATTGTGTATCCTGCATCGTTATCGAACGAGAATGCATCAGAAATTGCATTCGGGAAGAGCGTTGTTGTTCGCGGGTCGCTGACACGAAGCGGGACGGAAACGAGAAACCACTTGTTTGCACTTGCGTAGATGAACTTCCTCATCGGAGACCAATTGCTTTTGACATTATTCAACTTCGCTTTCACGCGCCAGAAGTATGTTCCGTTGATTGTCAGTTGAATTTGTTTTGATGTATCAACAATTGTCGAGTCGTTGACTATCACTGTCTGAAATAACGAATCAGAGGCAACTTGAAAATGATACGTCGCACCGCTCTCCGAACTGGTCCACAGCATTGTTTGAATTGATGAAGTGAGAACCGCGTTGTCTTCCGGTCGGAGAAGAGTTGGAACTGAGACGATGAGTTGTACGATTTCATACGCGCCGCAATCAACGCGGGAGTTATCGAGGCGGGGATTTCCATCATAATCCGTTTCGCCGAGAGCGGGAACGAACGCCGGGTCGCCGGCATCTATTGCAGGTGAACCATCCTGTAAATGTATATCGGGATTCGGAAGGGAAGTGGAAACGAACATCGGATTTGCAAAGAGAGAGTTTGCCTCTTGTCCTGTCCCCGTTTTGTAATTGTTAAAACCGGTATAAACCGTTCCGGCGTAATCAACGGTCGCCAAGTTCGTTCCTCCGGGGGCGAACCAAAGATTGTAATCGAACACATTCCCGCTTGCGTTGCCGACCGTTGTTGTCATCAAACGGTTTTGGGAAGTTGAGTAAAATATGTTGTTTTTGATGATACAACCTTCCGTGTACTCTATTATGAGTTCACCCGCGCCGGTTCCTTCCGTATCGTTATTGAAGCATGTGTTGTTGAGGATGTTTGTTGTCGTTACTTTTCCGGTCGCCGGATAATCATACCCGCCGATGCCGATACCACGCTTATCGTTATCGAACACAAGATTATTTCGTACAATCATTCCTGAAGAAACACGTCCCTGATTTTCACACCCAATTTCAATTCCTACATCGTTCGAGTACGACTTGTTGTTCTCCACTATGATATTGATTCCGCCGTCAACATAAATTCCTGCCGCATATCCACCGCCGTATAATGAGTGCGCATTATAGACAATGTTTCCGCGGCAGATTCCGTTTCGCACCGCATCAAGCGAAGGAGTGGGGCAGGTTCCTTCGCCGCCAATCATATCAATGCCAATGTTGTTGACATCGTGAACGAGATTGTTCGTCACCCAAAATGTGTCAACATTTCCATTCAGTGTCAGGGCTTCGCTGTGTCCCGGTTCGCAATCATAAATGATGTTGCTATCAACAACAATGTTGGAAAGTGGTGTGTTGCTCGTTCCGTAAATTGAAATTGCCATGCAATCTCCCGCGCCCGTGCGTCGCATATCAAGAATCGTATTGTTCCGGAATTCGATATGACTTCCCCCGCCTTTCAACCAGATGCCGGAGCCAAACGATTGATTGAGATTGTTCCGAATTTCAAAGCCGATAATTTTAATGTAACTCTTGTCTTCAATCAGAATCATCTGGTCGCCCGTCTTTCCTGTTCCATCCATGATGACAATATCATCTTCAAACGGACGGAAGGTTATGAAGCCATCAACAGAATTACCGGAAACATTGACTGTGTCTTTCTCGTTGTAGATTCCGCCTTTGACAAATACCGTACTTCCTGCTGTGGCTGAGTTGAATGCTTTTCTCAGAGTTTGCCAGGGTTGAAGTTCTGTTCCTGAGTTCGAATCACTTCCGGTCGGTGAGACAAAATACTCTGTTTGTGAGTGGGCGAACGAGAACATCAAACAAAAAATAATAAGCGATAATACTTTCATGCAAGAGTGTAGCGAATTTGGTGAAGAAAGACAAGTTGAAAGTATGAACAATTCGCTTCCATGAATACTTCTCCACGAGTAATAAACTCAAAATAAAAGCCAACCCTTGTGAGGTTGGCTTTTTGCTTTCCTGAATGAGGAATACCGATTTACATAGAGGGTAGTTCTAAAAACTTCAATTGAAAATGTTTAACCACTAAGAACACAAAGAAATACACAAAGTAGCACAAAGAAAACAGAGCTTTTGGAACTACCCTAAAAGTACATGTCATTATTTCAGGAGAATCATTTTGTTCACTTCAACAAATTTTCGTGAGTTATCTTCAACTCCGGTTGCTGTGAGTCTGTAAAAATATATTCCGCTTGGTAGTGAACCGACATTCCACTCCAGCATTTTGAATCCGGCATCCTGCATTTCGTTAACAAGAGATGCGACTTCACGCCCCAGCATATCATACATCTTTAATGTTACACGGCTATTCACCGGTAACGAATAACGGATAACCGTACTCGGATTGAACGGGTTCGGGTAGTTCTGAGAGAGTTCAAATCTTTCCGGTACGACATCAGATATTTCAGCAAATGTTTGAACGATGCGTGGTGGAATGCCCGGAGTTGGTTGCAGGTAATCAACTTCAAACAACGACTTCACACCTGTGAACTTTGTTTTGCTTCCGAAACTCAGTGTATCAATTGTTGTGTCGGCAAACGCGCAGTTGATCAACTGAACTGTTTCGTACAGTTCAGAGAGCGTTGCGCCGGTTGATGTATTCAAGCAACTCAACATCGAATCTGCTTTGATTACAATGGAATCAACCATCATTTCATTAAACGGATTACTTCCGTTGCTTGGGTCATCAAACGTTAGTTGACCGATTCCGGCAGGGAATTTTTCTGTTGCGCTTGCGGCGATGTTCAGCTTCAGCGTTAAGACTTCAGCAAACAATTTGTTGTCCATCTTATCCGGCGGCAAACTCTTTTGCTGAGACGACATCGCTTTCTTCTTTGTTCCATCTAACGAATCTAAACATCGGGCAGTCAGCGAATCGGAGTGGAGGCGATTCCCGTTCTTTATTCCCTTCACGAATGATTTCTGCACATCAGCATACTTGGGATGAATCACGGAGTTTGCTTTCTTCAATCCCTGCGGAATTCCGACAAGAAGTCCGTTTGCAAAATATGCGTTCGCCTGTCCGAAACCTTTCGGGAACAACTCTTCTCCGATGTTATGCAGGTTCGGCATCGGTAAGCCTACATGGTTGATTTTGTACAACGAGTCAGCTTTCATCGTTACTGCTTTTGCTTTTCCCCATGCATATTTCACTTGCACTTTTTTACCTTGCTTAGCAACGCCATCAACCTGAATTGTATCTCCCATAGAAATTGTCATCAACGTGTCCCGGAATTTCTTCTTCGTTGTTGTGAAATTCACTAATGTATCCGTCTTCAGTTTACCAAACGTAATTGCACCGCTCGCCTCTGCCGGAAATTCGAGATATAATATCCGCGTTGAATCGGCAACGAGATTGAACTTGAAAAACACCTTATCGGCTTTTCGTTTCACTGACAACAGTTTGTTCTTTCCGTCTTTTGCCAATGCCCACGTTTCGTACTTGGCGGTGCGGTAGAGGTTTTCATAATCAGGATCAATTTCATAGTTCGCCTGAATGGATTTATTTCCATCCATCATTACCGTGAGAGGATTATCCGTACCCGTAGCGTCACCACTCCATCCTGTGAAGATGTAGCCGCGATCTGCCGTCTGGCTGACCTGGGCTGTCGTCCCGTGATCGAACGATTCCTGATTCGGGTCTTTGGTCACTGCACCGTAATCGCCCGAAACGGAAAGTGAGTAGGTATTGATGGCAAAGTTTGCCGTTACTGTTTTGTTGGCATCCATCGTCAAGGTGTCGGGATTTTCACTTCCCGATAAATCGCCGCTCCAGTTGACAAAATTATAACCGGTTGCCGGCGTAGCAGACACGATGACCTGCGATCCACTGTTGTAACTCGGCTGGTCGGGACTTCGGGAAATTGAACCGTTTGTCGCATTTGCCGTGAGCGTATAGGTAAATGCAAATGTTTTCTCAGGGAAAAATGCCGAACTTCCGGATGAATGATTTAATGCCTGCACACTCCAGTAATACGTTTGGGTCGTATCAAGATTGTGAATCGTCCAGCTTGTATCGTGGTTGGTATTTCCCATGCGGACAACTCTCCGGTAGCCGCTTGCCACATCTGCCATCGGTGATTGGACGTTGACTCCATTGGCTGTTGTGCCGATGCGGAGATTATATGTTAATCCGGGGCTTGGTGTATTTGGATCGGTTGCGCGGTTCCATTTGAAGGAGATGCTGTTTCCCGATCTTGTTGCCGTTAATCCCGTTGGTGCTGTTGGTCCTACATTGAATGTTGCTTCGTTTTGTTGAGATAAGTTGAAAGGTGGAATGGTACTATTTCGATAAATTTTCGCATACTGAGTATCGTAATCATTACCAGAATAATCAAACCCACCCGTAAGGAGAATATCCAAATCTCCATCATTATCATAATCACCCCAGGCAACGGAACCTTGCTGAACTGCCACTAAATTGGCCTCAAAAGCTTCGGTAAAGCCGATTCCGGTATTTTGATAAATTTTGGAAATGTGAACTTCTGTATTACCATCGTATCCCGTAATAAGAATATCCAAATCGCCGTCATTATCATAATCGCCCCAGGCGACAGAACTATAAAAAACTCCCGGTAAACTCCCCGCATAAACTTCAGTGAAACCACCTCCGGTATTTTGATAAATTTTGGAAACAGCAGCTGTCTGAGAAGCTCCCGTCACGAGAATATCCAAATCACCGTCATTATCATAAGCGCCCCAGGCGAC
>JACPVN010000037.1 GCA_016191715.1 Ignavibacteriota bacterium
AAAGCGGGCGTTCTCTCCATACTTTTTCTTCATCATGATGGAAAACAATTCTTCGATAATGCCGACAAGGACATCCTTATCCATTCGTTTTTCCCGCGCCATCTGCGCGAACGATTCGACTATTTCATAGTTCATTGATTACTCCAACAAATTATATTCTTGTTCTTACTTACCATTGAGGTTTCACTTTTGCTTCGATGATGTCATCGAATAAAAAATTTTTTGTCTGTTCTTTTTCTAACTGTAATGTTATTCCTGACTCGTTCACATCGAGAAGTTGTCCTATTGTAACAACGACTTTCTCTCCGTCTTTGTGCTTTACTGAAAATTTCTTGCCGCGGTGTTTCGGAAATTGCTTGGGATATTTTAGCGGTCGGTCAAATCCGGGTGATGAAACAACAAGGTTATATTTGCTTTGTAAAAAACCAAAGCAATCCAGCGCCTGATGGAACGAACGACTTAACTCTGTGCATAATTCCGAAGTTACTCCGGTGTCTGCGTCAATAAAGACTTCGACGACGTTTCCATACTTACTTTTTTTGAATGTGAGTTCGATAAGATACGCTTGTCTCTCTTCAATAAGAGGAATCAACGCATCCTGCAATTGCTCAATTTCAGTACGAAACAACGAGTTTACTTCTTTTTCGATTATAATATGAATTCACACCAAAAAAAAAGTCCCGACTGAGGTGGGACTTCTTAAGTGGGCGTGCTAATATACAGAATCGTAATTTGATTAACAAATTGAGGAGTTTTCTCCACTTTCCACTACTGACCAACAGTTTCTTTTCTAACTTTCAATATTTACTTTCTGCCTTTGAAGTCATATTTTGTATGTGACAAGCAGTCAACATTTCATTCTGAATATGCCCGTTATTTGCAAGAATTTCTTTCTGATACACGCTGAACTTCCCACCATGAAAATCTGCCACCGTTCCTCCTGCTTCCTGTACGAGTAACATCCCCGCCGCCATGTCCCACGGATTGAGAGCGACTTCCCAGAATCCATCGTATCTGCCACACGCGACGTACGCCAAATCAATCGCCGCTGAACCCATACGACGAACTGCTTGTGCCTTCATCAGAAAATTTACAAATCGTTCCACAGCATGATTAGGATTTTCAGCAATGTTGTAGGGAAAACCCGTAACAAGTAAACTCTTGCTGAGAGTTTGTGTCTGAGATACTTTCATTTTTCTTCCATTCAAGTAGGCGCCTTTCCCTTTTTCTGCGGTGAACAGTTCATCAAGGTTCGGGTCGTATATTACTCCACCGATAATTTCATTGTCATGTTCAATTCCGATGGAGACGCAAAACACCGGAAGACCGTGGGTAAAGTTTGTTGTTCCATCAAGCGGGTCAATTATCCATTTTGTTTTAGAAGAACCCTGACTTCCCCGTTCTTCGGCGAGAATCTCATGTGACGGGAAATGTTTCCTGATGATTTCAACGATCATCTCCTCTGAGCGTTTGTCAATTTCGGTAACGAGATTTCGGTCACTCCCGTCTTTCTGTTCGATTGTTTTTATTTTCCCAACACTCTGTTTGAGATATTTCCCAGCGACTTTTGCTGCTTCAACTGCAACCTGTAACATCATTTCAAACTTTCTTTTTTGATTCCACTTCTTCCAAGTAACTTTTTCAATCGTCCGTCAAACTTTTTATCAAACCGGAAACGGACTTTCATCGTGTTGTCTTCATCGTATTCCTTCTCAAGAATCTCAACAAACTCATGTAACTTTGAGATGAGCCGGTAATCAGACGGCATGAGATGCAACACCTGTTCTTTCAACTCGTGTTCAAGCACTTCAAGGATTTTTTCTTTCAGACTTGAGATGTTAATCCCGCGTGATGCTGAAATAAATACAGCGTTTTCGTATTCCTTACCAAGCGAAGTCACCAATGCCCGGTCTTGAAGTGCATCTATTTTGTTGAAGACCATGACTGTTGGCTTCTCTCCCGCGCCGAGCTCCTGAAGCGTTTCACGCACAACGCAGACATGTTCTTCAAATTGAGGGTGACTGACATCCACAACATGAAGCACGACATCCGCTTCAACAACTTCTGCCAATGTACTTCTGAATGATGCAATCAAATGCGGCGGGAGTTTTCGGATAAATCCTACCGTATCTGATAAGAGAATTCTTTTTGTTTGAGAGATGGCAACTTGTCGAACAGTCGTATCGAGCGTTGCAAATAATCTATCTTCAATGAAAACATCTGCGCCGGACATCTGCTTGAGCAATGTAGATTTTCCTGCGTTCGTATATCCAACTAAAGCTACACGCGTCCACTCTTTTCTCCGACTACGTTGTACACTTCGCTCAACACTGATTCCTTCCAATTTTTCTTTCAGATGCCCGATGCGTGTACGAACTGCACGACGGTCAACTTCCAACTGTGTTTCGCCGGGTCCTTTCGTTCCCACACCTCCGTATTGTTTCGATAAGTGCGTCCACGCACGAGTCAGTCTTGGCAACATGTACTGAAGTTGAGCAAGTTCAACCTGTGTCATCGCCTCTTTCGTCTTCGCTCTTGATGCGAAAATATCGAGAATTAAACCGCTTCGGTCAATAATTTTACACTTAATTACTTTCTCAAGATTCCTCACCTGCATGGCGGAAAGGTCATCATCAAATATTACTAATTCTATTTTTTCCTGTTCAACAATCAGAGCAATTTCATTAATTTTTCCCTTGCCAAGATAGGTTGCCGGTTGAATTCCATCACGTTCCTGTGTGATTTTATGAACTACTTCGACTCCCGCCGTATCGGCAAGTCTGATGAGTTCATCAAGATAATCGCGCACTTGGTAGCGACTGACTTTATTCGCCACCAATCCGACAACAATTGCCCGTTCTGTTTTTTGTGTTGAGTGAAGTTCCATCATTATCCTTGTTGCGCCGCCGCAAACATTTGCTGCATTTCTTTCCTGCTATCGCGTGCGATGAACATTTCAAGCAATGCAAGCATCAACGCAAGCGCGAGACAATGCTTCCACAACTCTACACCGAAACGGGATTGTGTTACTGTAGTTTGAACATCCTCCGGTTTATCCAGAGTGGTAATCGCAGTTAATTCTATACCGAACTGTTTCCAGAATTTAGCCAATTCATCCGATTCGATTTTTCTTCCATCCGATTCATTCTTGTTTGTATTGACTGCTATCATGGTCAACAATTCGTTTTGATTATTGAGTTGATAAAAACCTGACTGAGTCATTTTTTTCAACCCGATTGACAACCCAGAACCTTGCCGTTGCGTACTTGTCTGCTTTGTATTTTCACTCGATTGCGAAACCAATTCTTCCATTCCGTCAGGTGAAATCAGTTTAAATGTTCCGGACATCAACGCGATTGGAACGTTTTGCAGATTTACTACCGGTTCATCTCCCGTTGTGAACGTGTATTGTGTTTTTCCCCGCGATGAAGTGTAAACAACTGAGCGATACATCAACGGCACGAAAATTCCTTTCACGGGAAAATCAGACCAGGAGAGAGTAGGTGCGGCTGAGTAGAATAATATCTTTCCGCTTCCAAGTTGATGCTCGGAGAAAAATGCTGAACCATCACTCAGGCTGATAATCGTGTGTGCCTCTTTTCCTGCCGTACGCACCAATGTTTTCAGAATTGATGGAGATTCCACGTTCAATTTGTTTTGGGTTGATGTTGTTTGATTTTTTTCAAACACTGTTGCAAACAACGGGTGGTCGTAATCAATCTCCTTGAAAGATAGTGAAGAGATTGCCTGTTCGTTCCCTACAACTCGTTCAACCTGCGGAATTGATAATGCTGAAAGTAACGCCTTGCTCATTTCATCTTTTTTATAATTCGATGAAGGGAACAAAACCAACCCGCCACCGCCTGATACAAAATTCTTAATTTTATCAACACTGCTCAACGTCAATCCATCGGGAAACGAGACAACGAGAACATCGAACTTATTTAAATCAAGAAATTGAAAATCTTTTGCTGTCGTTTGTTTGATGTCGAACAGCGCATGTCCTTCTTGATTATCTCCCGAACGAAGCGCGAGCATGGTGAACCTGCTTTCGTTTTGAGAATTGGAAACAACAGCAACAGATATTTTTTCAGGAACATGAATAGTGAAGTAACGACGGTTGTCTTGTTCGACAGCATCTGTTTCTAACTCGACATAACCCTTAACAAAGCCGGATTTTTTGGGTGTGATGGAAAAATCGAGTGTTGCCGAACCCCATGGATCTAGCCTCACGCTGTTTTGCGCCACACGTACTCCTTCAAGAAACACACTTACAACATAATTCTGCTGAACGTTGCCGCTAAAATTTCTGATAGAGGTAAAGACATTTACCGGCTTATCTTTTTCAACAAGTGTGGTTTTCACTTCAACAGAATCAATCGCCACATTTGCAGAACCGCCGGTTCCTAAATTGACCAAGAAGAATTTCACATTTGCATCAAACAAAGATTGTGAAGATTGATTCTGTGACGCAAGCATTTCTGTGAACAGGGTCTGTTGCATGTCGCTGATGACATAGACTTCCTTGTTAGCGTTCCTCGACTCGGACAGCAATTTCGAAGAGAGCCGAATTGCATCGTTCAACTGACGAGTTACGGATGAAATTGAAATGTCACTTACAATCTTTCTGAGCGAACGGAAATCGTGCGTGGCAGGTGAAATTGTGGCGTCCGGCAAATCAGAAAGTTTCAGGAGAAAGACCTCATCCCCTTCAGTCAATAAATCAATCAACTTCAGGATATTATCCTTTGATTGTTTGAGTAATTCGCCCCGTTCATCACTCGCACTCATGCTGAATGAATCATCAACAATAAATACTACGGAGGAATGAGCATTCCCTCCGATAGTTCCGAGCAATGCTCCCCGAAACGCAGGGCGAGCGAACGCCAAGACCAAGAGCAACACCAGCAACGTCCTGATAATCAATAAAAGCAACTGCCTGATCTTCAATTTTCGGATTTTTGTTTGCTGTAATTCTTTGAGGAATCGGAGCGTACTGAATTCGATGGTGCGAAGTTTACGAAGATTTAATAAATGGAGAATAACGGGAATTGCCGCGGCAAGTGTCCCAAAAAGTACAAGGGGATTAAGAAAAGTCATTTACGAGAGAAATTTACATTCAGTATTAAACATAGCCTGCACAAATGACAGAAAAAAATCAGTAAAAAACAACAATAGGAAAACGGCATTGATTTGATTTCAGACGTACCTTGTGAACATGTGAGTACGATAGATTGAACAAGACTCGCTTTCAATTTCCGGTTATCAAGATGTTCGGGTTCCCGGTCTGTTCTTCCCCGCGCCTTCTACGACAATAACAAATTCTCCTTTCAATCCTCGTTTCTCGAAGAAGCGGAACAGTTCGAGGGTTGTTCCTCGAAAAACTTTTTCATCGGGCATAGTGAGATTAAATGCAACAGCGATGCGACGCTCATCTCCGTAAACTTCGACAATATCTTTGAGCAACGGAACAAGGCGATACGGAGTATCCATAAAGACAGTCGTGCGACGTTCATTTTTTAATTGCCGTAACTCGGTGATACGGCGATTGCTTTTCGGTGAGAGAAATCCTGCAAAGAGAAACGCATCAATAGGAAAACCACAAAGCGTCAATGCCGGAAGTAATGACGATGCGCCGGGAATGGGAACAATTTTTATTTTCTGTTCGATTGCTTTTCTGACGAGAACTTGTCCCGGGTCAGAGAAGACCGGAGTCCCTGCATCGGAAATCAGCGCAACATTTTTTCCCGACTTCAAATATTCGAGGATGTGAAACGACGCGGCAGACTCGTTATGTTCATTCAGTAAATCAAGTTGTTTAATTTCAACACCGTAGTGTCTGAGTAATCGCTCGCCTTCCTTCCGTTCCTCACATACAACTACATCAACCGATTTGAGAACATTCAATGCTCGAATTGTAATGTCATCGTAGTTGCCAATCGGTGTAGCGACTAAATATAATATTCCTGATTCTGTTTGGATATTCATTGTTACTGTTTCATTTTATTGAGTACACCTAATCCCGGCAAATCATTTAAAACAAGTTTTCCATTCACAACCTTAACGCCGCTGAACGGGTCATTCGAAATAAGAATATTTCCATCGAGGTCGGCATAATCAACCATCGGAGAGAGTTGCACGGCAGCGGAGATAGCGACAGAACTTTCAATCATACACCCGAGCATGACTTTCATATTTGCCGCTTTGGCTGTGTGAATCATTCGCATTGCTTCTCGCAAACCTGTACATTTCATCAGTTTGATGTTGATGCCGTCAAACGCGCCGTAGAGTTTCGGAATGTCGTGCAAACTCACAACACTTTCGTCTGCAATGATGGGAATGTGTACTTGTCCGCGAAGCCATGCAGTGTCATCTAAGTGAGACGCAGGCATCGGTTGTTCGATGAATTCAACTCCTTGCTCTTCGAGCCAAAGAATTTTATCCCTTGCTAATTCTTTGATTTTCCATCCTTCGTTTGCATCAACCCGAATAACTTTGTTGGTTACTTTACGAATTGTCTTGATAATTTCTTCATCGTTTGCTACGCCGACTTTGATTTTTAGAATCGGATACGGTTCAGCTTCTCTCACCTTCTTCTCAATAACATCAAGCGAATCAATTCCAATTGTGAACGAAGTGAGTGGAGTTTTCTCTTTGTTCAAACCCCACAATTTCCAGAGTGGAATGTTGAGTTTCTTCCCAATCCAATCGTGCAATGAAATATCAATCGCCGCTTTCGCAGACGTATTTCCTGGTGCAAGATTGTTGACATACGTAAGTATCGCATCGAGTTGGAACGGTTCATCAAACTGTTGCAGGTTGATGTTACGAAGAAAGTTCATAACCGTTTCTGCCGTTTCGCCGTATCGCTCAGATGGCGCGGCTTCTCCGTAACCGATGATGCCGTCATGTTCGAGTTCAACAATTACACATGGCTCAACATCTTTCGAACTGCGAGAGATGGTGAATGTGTGGAGGAGATTGAGGATTGATTCTTGGAAATTTACTTTCATTTAATTCATTATTTTTTCATAATAAACTTAGTCAATTTCATTTTTTAGAATAAAATGAAAACTCTAATTCATTCAGTTGGCTAGTAACCGATCCAAATAAATTAGTATCGTTTCTAGTGTAAATCAGAGCAAAGGAAATACTCTCAGGGGTATATTTTTCTTTTGCGCCAGACCATTGTAAGAAAACATTTAAGGGGAGTTTTGGAAAATACATTTCAGTTCTTATGTTATCAAAGTCTTCACACCAAATATTTTTGTACTTATTAAATCGAATATTAATTAAAGAAAGCAATAACGATTGAAATTCTAAAGATGGTATTTTTATTATTCTTATTTCTTTTCCAAAATTTTTAACAAATTCTTTTCTACAATATTCTTGTTCATCTAAATCAACAGCAAATTGTTCATATTTAATTGTAACATTTTGAATCCTCATTTTTTCACACAATTCATTGAATGTTTTCATAAACAATAACAGTATACTATCCATTATAACATCTACTTTTGCCTTAATAGAGTGATGAGCACGAGTAACCGTTGCATAAATAGTTAATAAAAAGGGTACTCCTAGAATAAAATATAGTCGTATTATTTCAATATTATTGGGTTGTATTTTTAGCTCATTGAATATTTCAGAAGTTGCTTCAGATAATGCTTTGTGTAATCTTATCTGAATACCTTTAACTAATTCACTGATGTTTATTTCATTTTCATCCATAACATTCCTAAAATGTTAATTATAATTAATTGATTTGTAGGTCGTCTTTCATTAAATTTTCTAACTCCCTTTGTTCCTTTAAGGCTTCTTCTAACTTATCACTCATTTCCATCATATGCTCATCCCAAGTCATACTTCGCTCTTGTTTTGTAGTCGTCATGTAAGCAAGGAGAACTTTAGAAAGTGAAGATCTAATGTTCAAAGGTACTAACAGAGTATTCGAGTTTAAAGATTTTATTATATTTTCCAATTCTAGTTCAGAATTTATTTTTATGATTTCCTCCCAACGTGCCTCATCAATCCCGATGTCATAATTCGATGACTTTGCGGCATCCACCCAAGAATATTCAATCAGTTGCTTTCTCCGCTGATAAATTTCATCTAATACAACTATGCATTCTTGATATTTTTTTAGTTTCCATTCCCATATCCATTGATTGTGTTGAAGCAAGGATTGAAACTTGGTTAGTTTTCGCGGCAAATAATAATTAAGAAAAGAACCCGTAAGTAAAGCAGTTATTATGCTCGTTATTATTGGTAAAATAATATTGATGCTAAAAAATTCCATGTGTTACTGATTTAAACAACTACATTCAACATTTGAATGAATTAATGATTATTGAGATTGTAACAAATCATCTTCAAATAACAACTCTTTTCCTTCATTAAAATGACAAACCACCGCATCTCTGATATTCTTTTGTAATTCATTATACGAATCACCTTCCGTAAAGATAGACTCACCAAGAGCACGAGCCGTAAAGCCACCTTCACTTGCCTCTTCAACGAGAAATATTAGTTTATTCATGTAATACACTTCGATAAATTAAGAACATTTGTTTTTATTATTTTTGTTCTAAATCCGCTTCAACCAACAAATGTTTTTCCTCATGAATCAGAAACTCAAATAAATTCATTCCTTTGCTTTCCGCTTCTTGTGAGATTATCTTCCTTGCAAGATGTACCTGCTGCAAAGCAGGATCAGAAGGAAATTCTTTTTCAATTTCTAATTGTATATTTTCTAATTGTGGACGCATAAAATTCCTTACATTAATTCTGCGGGAGTTACTATTTCGATATGTTTCATTTGATTCAGCGTATTTACCATACGAACAATATCTCGTGTTTTGTTTCTGACCAGGTGACGAAAATTCCAACTGAGAAGATAATCCATATCGTTTGCAACCGCTATAGCGATGTGGTAGGCATCTTCTGCATACGAATGAGGTATCGCGCCATGACTGATATAATCATTGGAAAGTTTTTCAACTGTCGGCTGTAACGAGAGAACTTGAAAACGACTAACTGCATTTTGCATTTTTTCTTTAAGGATGTAGTTAGGGGTATTTTCAATCTCTAATAATGTTAAAGTCGAAATGAAGACTTGATACAAGTCTATTTGTTGAAAGAATTCCTCTGTCAAGATTTTTCTTTCCGGATTTCTTTCATCAAACAATGCTGAAATAATTGAAGTATCAAGGTAAATCTTCATATGTCTGTTACATTGTACTGAATTTTGCTGAATGATTCAACTTAGAAAGTTGAAATATCACTTCCCAAACAACGCCTCTACAAACGCCTTCCGGTTAAACGGCTGTAAATCATCAAATTGACCTTTTACAATTTCATGCCTAATCTACATTACCTCATTTATTTTCAAGAGTATTCATACACCTGAGTTTCAACTGCAGTTCTCGGACGTTCACCGCTCTGTACAATCCGTCGAACATGCTCAGCAGTACCCGCACTAAA
>JACPVN010000038.1 GCA_016191715.1 Ignavibacteriota bacterium
CCTCCGCCCATTCCGGCAGTGACAAACACCATGTCACTTCCTGCCAACGCGCGGCTGATTTCTTCGCGGTTCTCTTCCACCGCCCGTTGACCGATTGTCGGGTCAGCGCCCGCACCGAGACCTCGGCTCAGGTTCTTGCCGATTTGAATTTTGTTCGCGGCAAGGTTTCGGTTCAGCGCTTGCATGTCGCAGTTGACTGCAAAGAAATCACATCCTTGCATTCCGCGATTGATCATGCTGTTGATGGCATTTCCACCACCACCGCCGACACCAACGATGCGTAATTTCGCACCGTTATCATAATTGAAATCTAAATCTATCACTATTGTTACCCTTTTATTTAGTTAAATGGTTATTGGTTAATTAGTTAAATAATATTTTGTACTGATTGATTTTATAAACTTTTTTTTGTTATTGGTCAATTGTCATTCGTCATTTGGAATTATGACACAGTTTCCTGCTCAACGCTCACAACTTTTTCACCCTGCACTCTACATAACTCAAATCTCATATCTCATAACTCATAACTCATAACTCTTCGAACCAACTCTTCATCTTCGAAAACGTTGTTTTGAGTGAAAAACTTCCTTTCCCGTTGTTCATCGTCAGCGGAACAGAGTCTTTGTTTTGTAACGCGTAGAGAACAAGACCAACGGAGGTTGAGTAAATCGGATTTTCAATTTCACGAACGAGACCGGATTTGAATCCGGATGGAATTCCAATTTTTACCGGAAGACCAAGTACTTCCTGAGCGAGTTCGGAAACACCTTTGATGAGTGAACCGCCGCCGGTGAGAACGACCCCTGCACCCAAATGACGCGAGTAGCCGGAACGTTTGATTTCCATCGCGGCGATTTCAAATATTTCTTCCATGCGCGGTTGTATAATGCGCGCAAGAAGTTTCTTGTCAATTTCTAATGGTGGTCTGCCGCCGATGCCGGGAATCGTTATCGGTTCATCATCCATGACACTTGGCGTATAGGCAAAACCGTACTGACATTTCAAGCGCTCTGCCTGTTCCGTTAACACGAGACATCCTTTTCGAATATCATTCGTCACCTGTGTTCCAGCAATAGGGACAACGGCTGTGTGGCGAATTGTTCTATCCTCAAACACTGCGACATCGGTTGTTCCGCCGCCAATATCAAGCAGTGCAACGCCGACTTCTTTTTCCTGTTCATCAAGCACGGCATAACTTGATGCAAGCGGTTCAAGCACCATGTCGCGGATGTGAAGTCCGGCGCGCTGAACGCACTTCACAATATTTTGTGCCGCTGTTACCAAGCCGGTGATGATGTGAACATTCGCTTCGAGCCGCACCCCCGACATTCCGACCGGATCGTTCACGCCGTCCTGTCCGTCAATAATAAATTCCTGTGGTATGACATGGATAATTTTTCTGTCGGATGGAAGAGCAACACGCTTCGTATCTTCAATTAAGCGATTGACATCTGCCTGCGTAATTTCCTTTTCCGCTCCGGCGATTGCAATAACGCCTCGGCTTTGAAAACTTTGGATATGGTCGCCCGCAATTCCGACAGCAACCGATTGAATCTGAATTCCCGAACGGGCTTCCGCCTCGGCAACAGCGCTTTGAATCGAACGAACTGTTTTATCTATGTTCGTTACGACGCCGCGTGTTAATCCTTCACTCGGGCTTTTTCCGATACCGAGAATATTGTAACCGCCCATCTCATCAATCGCGGCAACAACGACACATACCTTCGTCGTGCCGATATCCAATCCGACAATAATTTCCTGTTCTCTTTTATCCATTACATAATTTCCTTACAACGGTATCCTTGTCGTTCGTTCGTTGGGTTTATCCCACTTCACAACCACGTATCCATCAAAGCGGAGGTCGAGATATTTTAATTGCGCGGCGGCTCCATTCTTCACAAAATTATTCCAGAATGTTTCGAGTTTCTGAAGTCGCCCGGCGAAGTCATCCTTTCCGATAAAAATCGGAACAGCATGTTCAATCGCATTGAGCATCACTTCTCCGTTCGTCCCGACTTTGATTTCAGAAATCGCTTCATACCAACCGACTGATTTCGCTTGTTTGAGAACTTCTATTGCCAAAAACACTGACGGGTTCGGAATTTGTTTTCCTAATTCTACAGAAGAAATTCCGGTAATGCCATTAATGATTGGCAAATCAAATTGCACAGACGGAAGTTGTGGCAATAAGACCGCTTCCGAATCAACATAGAGAATCGGATTTCCATTGACCACGGCAAACGGTTCACGCTCAACAATGGTAATTCTTATCGCGTCGGGCAATTGACTTTCAACTTTTGCAAACTTGATGAGCGGATGCTGAAGCAATTTCTCTTCGACCACACCCGTCTCAATATCATCAATAAACATATTTTGCTGTATGGTTGAGAGTGAAACCACTTCTTTCGCTTGCAAATAATTTGCGCCATCAACAAGAACGCGCTCGACTTTCAACTGCGACTTCCACTGCAATCCATACACCGCAAGCGTTGCAAAGACAACAATAATCGGAATGAGCCACCAAATGTAGGCGCCTGATTTTCTCTTTTGATTTTTCTTCGATGTATTTTTCGGTTCTTTTTCCATCAGTTACAAAACTCCTTTACAATATCTTCGGTAAATCCTATCAGTTTCACTTCGGGTTCTAATGTAATTCCAAATTTTTCTAAGACGGTCTTTCGTGCGAGCCGCATCAGTCCGATGACATCCTGAGCAAATGCGCCGCCGGTGTTTACAATAAAATTTCCATGTTTCTCAGAAATCTGTGCATGTCCTTGCATCGTCCCTTTCAATCCGGATTGCTCAATTAACTTTGCAGCATAATTACCAACCGGATTTTTAAAAATACTTCCCGAGTTCGGGAAATTCAACGGCTGAGATTCGTTTCGCTTGATAAGTAACTCGCGCCGACGTTTCATCATCTCTGCTTTATCGCCCTGTTGAAGGTTGAACGATGCGCTTACCACAACATCACGCACCAAGCCGGAGCGGCGATAGGCAAACTGCGCCGCTTCTTTTTTGATATTCAAAACTTTTCCCTCTCGAATAACTTCTACTTCTGTGAGAAAATCAGAAATCTCTCCGCCGTACGCGCCTGCGTTCATAATCACTCCGCCGCCGACTGTTCCGGGAATTCCGGCAAGCATCTCTACACCTTGCAATCCGAGTTGGATGCAAAAATCAACAAACTTTGTCAATCGTGCGCCGGCTTCTGCATAGACAATTTCACCGTCAGTTCTTATTTGATTGAGTCCACGCTCAAGATTGAGAACAACACCGCGCACACCGTTATCAGAAACGAGCAGGTTACTTCCGTTTCCAATCACGAAGAACCTGATAGATTTCTCATGCAAATGCTGAACGAGAGCAATCACGTCGTCTTTATCAGCCGGTTCGAAATAAAAATCCGCCGGACCACCGATGCGATACGATGTGTACTTGCTCAACGGTTCATTCAATGCAATGCGACCGCGATAATATTGTTGTATGTCTTCGATGACGAACACTTAGTTTTTCTTCTTCAACAAATTCAAAAATTCATTTCCATACTTATAGATGTCGCCAGCGCCCATCGTAATAACGATATCGCCCGACTTGACAATTCCCATAAGATACTGCGGCACTTGCTTTTTGTCGGCAACATAATGCACGCCTTTGTGACCGTACTGCATTGCCGCGTTTGTAATCAACTCACCGGTAATTCCCTGAATCGGTTCTTCACGAGCCGGATACACATCGGTCACGATGAGCACATCCGAAAGTAAAAATGCTTTGCCGAATTCTTCATAAAAATCTCTTGTGCGTGAATACAAGTGCGGCTGAAATACACACACAACTCTTCGCCTCCAACCGGACTTTGCTCCAAGCAATGTCGCCTTACATTCTGTCGGATGATGAGCATAATCGTCATACAATGAAATGTCTGCAACTTCACCCTTCTTTTCCCAGCGACGAATCACGCCGGAGAACTTTTCGATTCCTGCTTTCACTTTTTCAAACGGGATTCCGAGTTCAAGTCCTATGGCAATTGCGGCAAGCGCGTTCTGGACATTGTGCTTGCCGGGAATCTGAATCGTAATCTCACCGAGGTCATTGTAATTTTCCACCACCATAAACGTACTTGTGTTCTCATGATGTCGAATATCATACGCTTGCAAATCTGCTTGCGGGTTTAACCCGTAGGTGATATTTTTTTTCTTGCTGAGTAACGGCAGAATATCCTGCAACGCAGGCTCATCAAGACAGAGAACATTGAAACCATAAAATGGAACTTTCAAAGCGAACTGCACAAATGCTTGTTTGAGGTCTTCCAAATCGCGATAGCAATCGAGATGGTCAACCTCGAGCGTAGTCAAAACGGCGATAGTTGGCGTGAGTGAAAGGAATGAACGGTCAAACTCGTCCGCTTCGACAACAATAAATTCACCCTGACCGAGACGGGCATTCGTACCGCCAAGTCCGTTCAATCTTCCACCGACAATTACTGTCGGGTCGAATCCGCCTTCTAGCAGAACCAAACCAACCATTGATGTTGTCGTTGTTTTTCCATGGGTCCCTGCAATTCCGATTCCGTACTTGAGACGCATAACTTCCGCAAGCATTTCCGCCCGGCGGATGATGGGAATTTTTCTTCTCGTCGCTTCTACAACTTCTTCATTATCAAGTGAAACAGCGGACGAATAGACAAGAGCATCAACATCATCTTTCAGATTATCCGCTTTGTGTCCTTCAAACACTTCCGCGCCGAGCGATTGCAATCGTTCGGTAATTTCGCTGAGCGATTTATCCGAACCGCTGACTTTGAAATTCTGGTCAAGCAAAATCTCGGCAATCCCGCTCATGCCGATTCCGCCGATTCCAACAAAATGTATTTTCTTAATTGAACTAAACATATTTTTAAAAGTCGGGATGACCGGCTACTCTCAAATCAACCAATCCACTAACGCCAGTCATCCCCGACAATTCACTTTCCAATAATCATTTTCAAAGACACAAGTAACAGCGCAACACCGAACACACGACGCAAGGTATCGCCGGGTAACATATTCGCGTACGTTCCGCCGATGTAACTTCCAACAAAAAAACCTGCACATAACAACCCGGCAACTGTAAGGTTCACATTTCCTGCTTCAAAATATTTCCACGCCGCTAAGATTCCGATTGGCGGAACAAGCATCGCCAGCGTTGTTC
>JACPVN010000105.1 GCA_016191715.1 Ignavibacteriota bacterium
CGCATGGTGTTCATGGAAGATTATGATATGGTGGTTGCGCGCTATCTTGTGCAGGGAGTTGATATCTGGCTGAACACGCCGCGCCGTCCGCTCGAAGCAAGCGGCACGAGCGGAATGAAAGCGACACTCAACGGCGCGCTCAATGTCAGCATTCTCGACGGTTGGTGGGATGAAGCGTACAGCAATACCACCGGCTGGGCAATCGGGCAGGGAGAGGAATATGCGGAAGAAAAATATCAGGACGATGTTGAATCGAATTTGCTGTATGATTTACTGGAGAAAGAAATCATTCCGCTCTACTACACACGCGGCGAGGATGATTTGCCCCGTCCATGGATTGCACTGATGAAAAGCGCGATGCGAACAATCGGTCCGGAGTTTAACAGCAACCGGATGGTGCGGCAATATACGGAAGAAATGTATTTACACGCGGCGAAGCGCGAAGCGGGGCTGAGCGCAAACACATTCGAACGTGCGAAAACGTTTGCCGCGTGGCTCGAACACATTCAGGAACATTGGGAAGAATTGAAAATCGCTGACGTGCATGTTGAAGGCGAAGACGGAATGAAAGTCGGAGAGTCGCTTGCTGTGAAAGCGACGATTGAACTCGGCGCGTTGAATGCGACCGATATTTCCGTTGAACTCTATTACGGTCAGCTCAATGCGAAAGGAGAAATCGAAGAGCCGAAAATGATTGCCATGAAACCGGTCAGTGCAACAAAAGGAAAGCCTGCAACATTTGAAGGAGCAATCCGGTTAGAATCGAGCGGAAGAATGGGACACACCGTCCGCGTTCTTCCCCTTCACCCCGACCTCGACAATCCTTTTAAGTTGGGATTGATTTTGTGGGCGTGAGAGTTTGATGAAGAATAAAAAATGCATGAGTGCACTGCCTAAACCGAATTAAAACAACTGATTTACTTCAGCGTATAATTCTTTCCAATAGCCCTGTTTGATACGAAACTTTGTTCCATGATTATGACGGGTACGAGCATCGAAATCAATTTGAATAATACCTCGCTCAATACATGATAGAAAATTATCAAAGGAAAATCCAGAGAGCATCAATAAGTTTTGGTAAGAAAAATACTCACTTCCTTTTTCTATTTTGCTTTCTGCTATAACGTAGAAACAATTACGCGCTTTTTCTCCCATCAGATCTCTGAGATCATCAAACCCCCAATACGGTTCTGGATTTAATGGTCCAAGACCGATGCGGTTTTCAACCGAATTTAACCAAGACGTAATTTCTGGAATAGAATAATCAGCTTTTGTTGCGTCGAATACAAATCTGATTTTTCTCAGTTGATGGTCAACTATAACTGAAAATCCACGGTTGGTAAAATGGGTGCGCTGGTGGTTGAACGGAAACTCATTTCGTTCTCGGGATATTGCATGCTACCTTGTTTGTGTCCAATGAATTCAATTTCAGTTGACTACAAGACTATCTATCAATCTAAGACTCTTGTGTAGTTGCATCTGGATTGTAAATTTAAATCCTTCAGGTGTTAAATAGACTGATTGTTCAGTTTTAGCAAGTAACCCTAAGTCAACGGCATAGTTTGAATACATTCTTGTTGCACTATACTTTGCCTTCGTTGTTTGCCAATCAAAGACTTTTCCTGAATGATAAGTAAAGTACTCACATAACTGGTTCATAGGAACAGGATAAATATTCTTTGAAAGAGCAAATGTCGCCTCAACTACAGAAGCGATACCTAGTATGACAGAAGATTCAAATGGGTTCTGTATGACAAATTTTTTGATAATATCAGCCTGTTGTTCACTCAAGCCTTCAGGATAAGTGGTATCTCTTCCTTCAACATATTTCTCACCAAGTTCAGATAGAGATATGTGTTCAGTATTTGGTTCCCATTCTATCAGTCTCAATTCTGTAGCAAACTTTAATTTGTTGTACAGTGTTTTGGTAGAGCCCCCGACGGTAGCTTGTAAAGATTTCAGATTTTTTGTATTGGAGAGGTGATAAATAAACTTGTTGATAAGATGTAAGTTCCAGATTCCAATATCGATAGGTTTTATCTTTACAAACGAGGCCACAGGTCTAAGATTTTCATAGAAGTATTTTAGGACTTCTTCTGGGTTGTAATCAAGACAGGAAACCCCCTGATTCCGACCAAAATGTTTTTCTTCTTTAGTCAGAGAAGGGCAAAGTAAGAATGGCTCAATTTCACCATTCAGCAACTTACCGTTATTTTGGTATTCAATTAAGTCTTGTTTGTAATCTAAAACTTGTTGAAGAAATTTCTTTTGAAATGACACCGCTTTCAATTCAATAAGAAGAAATCTACTCTTGTATGTGTAGAGCATATCAAGCCTTCCCGAAGGGATTTGCATCTGACGGCCGATAAGTCTGGGTTCATCATCAAGGTTTAAAATCTTTTTAGTCAGTATTGGGGCATTTACTAAAACATCTTCAATTTGGGTTTCTCTAATTTCCATTCGTAACCTCATTTATGGATAGAATTCTTCAGGTGTGGTAAGTTTCATTTTGTCGATGAACCACGACTCGATTTCATCTCTCACTTCTGCAATCATTTCTATATTCCAATTCAAAACATGATTAGATGGATTGAGCATCTGAAGGAGTGTAAATATCTGGTTATCAACAAAATCTTGCCTTGCTAACTGTTCAGATGTAAGCGTGTTCATATTTTTGATTTCTAATTGTTTAAAACGAATATACAAAATGTCAAAGAGTATATCTAACCGCATAGTTTCTGATTACTGAAACCGATTTATTTGTTGTTTGTATTCCAACAATTCATTATGTTTGCCGCGCCAAAAAATATAATTTTCCAAACAAGTAGTACGTTTGCACTGAGCAAGGTCGGAGTGCATTCACCAATTTCCCTCATGGTCCGACCACGCTTGCCATGAATTCTACAAATTTACTATAAAGAGTTAGATATGAATAAATTATTCCGTTCAACGTTTGTCTTGTTGCTTCTCGCTCTCTCAGTCTTTATTTATTCCTGTTCGGAAGTTCCCACCGACCCGGTAAAAAGCACAGGAGAGAATAATCAATCTTCGTTCCTTCCGCTTGCCAAAGGCGGTTCCGCCGAACATCTTCTCATGGGAAATCCGAGCGGCGCAGTTACAAGCACAAGTTACCCGACCAATTATCTGATGTCAAAAGTTCAGTATTGTCTCTCGTATTACCGCGACAAAGGAATCCCGAATTGGACCGCATGGCATTTGGATAACACGTGGTTGGGAAGCACACCGCGTCAGGATGATTTCCGCTCCGACGCAACACTCCCATCAGGTTGGTACCGTGTTACCGGCAGTGCGTATAGCGGAAGCGGCTACGACCGCGGGCACATGTGTCCTTCGGCGGACAGAACCTACTCCGTCACCGATAACTCTGCGACATTTTTAATGACCAATATGATACCGCAAGCGCCGAACAACAATCAAGGTGCGTGGGCAAGATTAGAAGATTACTGTCGCTCACTCGTCACGGCTTCGGGGAAAGAACTCTACATCTATTCCGGAGGTTACGGCTCGCAAGGTACAATCAACAGCGGACACGTCACGGTTCCCTCGCGGACTTGGAAAGTAATTATGGTTCTTACGAACGGCACCGGAGACCTCAGTCGTGTTACCACATCAACCAGACTTATCGCTGTTGATATGCCGAACAGTAATTCCCTGATACCTCTGTCGGCAGATTGGAAGTCGTACCGCGTGAGTGTTGATTATGTAGAATCGAAAACAGGATATAATTTCTTCAGTGCGGTCTCTTCAACGATTCAAGCAACCATA
>JACPVN010000124.1 GCA_016191715.1 Ignavibacteriota bacterium
GTAGAAGGAATTCGGATTATCGGAGCGAACACGCCTCTCTTGAGGAATAACAATATCCGGGATAACAGTTCTTATGGATTGTACAATAACACGGCTTCAACGACGGATGCAAGACAAAATTACTGGGGTGCGGCGAGTGGACCGTATGTCAATCAGGGAGCCGACCAAAATCTTACCGGAACAGGAAACCGTATTTACATTCCAAGCGGTGTTGTGCAGTATCGTCCGTTCCTCACCTCACGTTCGGGAATTCTCCTTGGCGATCCGAGTTTCAACGGTTCTATTACTGCGTATGATGCGGCAATAACTCTGCAACATGTAGTGGGAATAATAACCTTGACATCAAATCAGGAAACAGCCGCCAATGTTAGTGGCGATGCGACAGTCAGCGCGTATGATGCTTCGTTAATTCTTCGATTTGTCGTTGGAAGCATTACCGGATTTCCGGGTTCAGGAAAAGTTTCAGTTAATGCAGGTTCTGTTATCGCCTGCAACTTCAAGACAGAGAAAGTCGGGGATGATGTAGTTCATCTCTATCTGAATCTCAATAACGCGCAAGGAATTTTCGCCACCGATTTCAAACTTTCTTTCGATGTGAATGAAGTTGAACTGACAGACGTACAGAAAGTTGATGCAACAAATGATATGTCGTTGTATCATAATTCAAGCAATGGTTCTGTTGATGTGGCAATGGCGGGAAGTAAGCCGTTTACAGAGAATGGAAACGTGTTGAAACTTGTCTTCAAGTTGAAAGATGAAGCAAAGTTGAAAGAGACGGTGATGTTTACAGTGAACAATTTCCGTTTGAACGAACTTGATTTGACTGAATCAGTGAAGAAAGTTGTCCATAAAGTAAAGGGATTGCCGACGGAGTTTGCTTTACAGCAGAACTATCCTAATCCGTTTAATCCGTTGACAATTGTCAATTATCAATTGCCAATTGACAATTATGTGACGCTGAAAGTGTATGATATGCTCGGTCGTCAGATTGCAGTGTTAGTAGATGGAATGCAGGAAGCCGGTTACTACGCTCAACCATGGAACGGAACTGACGCAAACGGACAACAACTCGCAAGCGGAATTTACTTCTACCGCCTTGAAGCGTTTGCTGATGGCAAACAAGCGTTCAGCACGATTAAAAAGATGTCGCTCATTCGTTAGGAACATGACAATCAGAAAATCTTGGACATGGTTGAAATACATTTGTGTAGTAGTAGTTGCAATTTTTTGTTTGACTGAAATGGCAAGTTCACAAATTTCAGCAAAAGGGAATCTATCGGTATCTGTTTCAATACCTGATACAGTCGTAAATACGTATGATACGATTGATGTTCCAATTGTTGTCGGAAGTCTTACAGGATTAAGTGTCTTTTCATATGAAGCAAACGTCCGCTTCGACACAACCGTACTACAATTTGTTTCGCTCGTGAAAACCGGAACGTTGAGCAGTGATGCAAGCATTATCAGCAATAGGAAACAGGATACTGTTCTTGTTGCCGCAAGCTCAACTTCAGTATTGAACGGAAGTGGAGATTTAATTTTCATACGGTTTGCAATTGACACAAATGTATTTGGCGGTGCATACTCACCGCTTGAATTTGTTCGTTTCCAATTCAACGAAGGTTCCCCTACAACAATTTTGACAAATGGAAGTGTTTCTTTTCGTCCGCCACAGCCATTGGCTCCCGTTTTGAGTAGTCCTGCAAACAACTCATTCCATCATTCCATCACACCACTCCTCCAATGGAACGACGTACGCAGAGCGATAACGTATCATTTGCAAATTTCGAACAGTGGAACTTTTGATTCAACGATAGTAAATGATTCAACAATTTCCACAACTTCTTTTCAATCTGATTTTCTTGAGTATGGAAAGGAATATTTCTGGAGAGTAAGAGCAAAGAATGTTAGTGGCGTTAGTAGTTGGTCTGATGTTTGGAAGTTCACGACGTTACAAAGACTTACACTTCAAACAGAAATACATAACGGTTGGAATCTTCTCTCGCTTCCATAAACGGTGGATGATGGAAAAATCTCAACTCTGTTCGGAAACGGATTGAATGCGTTTGTCTATACTTCGTCAGGATATATTCCGGTGGATTCGGTTGAGAACGGAACAGGGTTCTGGATAAAATTATCAACAGATACAGGAACTACCTATTTGGGTATTGAAGGAACGGAAAGAACAACAGATACCATCAGGGTGAGCGAAGGGTGGAATTTAATCGGTTCTATTTCTGACATGGTTCAGTCAAATAATATTGTTCAGATTCCGGATTCCAACATTGTTTCGGATTATTTCCGTTTTGATGTTTCATACATTCAAAGCAACTCCATCGCTCCGATGAATGGATATTGGGTGAAAGTAAAGTCAAACGGAGTTCTGATATTTTCATCAACAGAGATGACAAGTGCGGGACGATTTCAAAAAGTTTTATCACCAATAAACAGTGTAACCAACACGAACAGGTGAGTTATGAAAAA
>JACPVN010000125.1 GCA_016191715.1 Ignavibacteriota bacterium
CCCCCGATCGGGGGATTGACTTTCTTCCTTGTTTCCCGTATCTTTGTACGGGTAAAGAATATCCTGAAAATGAACAGCACAACAAACACTGTAGTAAACTTTGGCATTGTACTGCTGATGGTACTTTTTATCATGGTGAATCTTTCTTGCGAAGAAGATGTCCCGACGGAAATAATTCCTATACTTGGCAAGAGAGACTATACATGGACAGTTGATACGCTTGCTTACCCCGGCAGTTTCCAAACACTCATGAGAGATATTTGGGCAAGCTCCCCTAAAGATGTGTATGTGGTAGGACATAATGACCAGCCGGGCCCCGGCACAATGTTCCATTATGATGGAACTAGATGGACAACAACTCATTTTCATGTTGCAGATGGTGGAACGGTAAATGGAGCAGTAAGTTTGAGTGCGGTCTATGGTTTTTCACCTAACGATGTTTGGGCAGTTGGTCAACGCATTTACCAGAACCCCAATCCACCGCCTAATTTTTTTGACTCAAGTTTCATTATGAAGTTTGATGGAAGTTTATGGCGTGAAGTAAAAACAGAACGAGCAAGATTTCTAGCCGATATTTCTGGTACAGCAACCAATAACATCTGGATTGTCGGGCGGGAAAAGGGTTCTATTTTCCATATCAATGAAGCCACGTGGATAAGGGACACTATTTTTGTTCAAATCCCTGATGGTGGTTCTTTTCAAATTTATTCTGTTGCCGTCGTGTCTCAAACAGAATTATATGCCTTTGGAAATACTCATATTAACAATCTAGCAAAAGATATTTATTATTTTTTTTATAGAAACGAAGATGGTTGGAAAACACTCGACACAGCAATTATTCAACCGAGTTATTATGAAATCAAGTGGGGGTATTCAAAACTATGGATGAGTCCTTGGGGAAAAATGTACTCTGTGGGAGATGGAGTTTTTGTGAGGGAAAATGGTGGGTGGGTTAAGATACTTGATACGGATAGAGTGATGTCAGGGATCTATGGCTCTCATGAAAACAATATTTTTTTTGTAGGCCAGTTTGGGCGAGTTTATCACTGGAATGGAAACGACTGGTTCCAATTTACAGCATTTCCTCCATCAATAATTTCACTATCAACTGAATGGATGTTTGATATCTGGACAGATGGAAATGAAGTGTTTATCGTAGGACAGGCGGACGGTCAGCGAACATTAATTTTACATGGTAAATAGGAAAGGGTAAAAATATGGTATGACAGTTCAAAAAAACGACCACAGACGGTGTTGCAACACCGCCTGTGGCATTGTTCGGCAGTAATTGGCTATTGGTTTTCCACGTAACATACGTGTGCCTTTTTTATTGCCACCTGCAATCTAACCAACTAATTCAAATATTTCAAAATCAGAAAGACAATGATATGAAAAATTCTAAAACAAAAACGTTTTTGATTGTATTGATCATGCTAACCCTATCTACGATAGGTTTCTCACAATCGCAAACAGTCACAATATATACATCAAGTAATTCTCCTGTGGTGAGATATGTTAATGCGAATGGGGATTACGATTACACAGGTAGCCTTTTGCATGACATCGGAAGGCACGATGGCAATAACGGTATTAGAGGTGCTTCAACCGAAGATATCTGGCGTAATGAACGAAGCTTTTATCTTGGAACCATCCCCTATAATTCGACAATTACATCGGCAACACTAGTGTTGAGTATGACTGCTGTATCAGATTATTCCACTCAGGCACAAGTAAGAACTATCCCTTATATCGGTGGACTCCAAACAGGTTGGACCCAAGTCGGGACAGGCACTTTGTATTTTGATAACATCATATATGGAAGTCAAATACGATTAACCTCAAACCAATTTACAAGTGATGTGATAAGTGCCTTCACTTCAAGCGGATATTTTTACATAGGAATAAAAAATGTAAATGAGAGTTCTAATGAACATTATGCTAAGGTTACTGCTAACATTGAGATAGAATACATACCTCCAGTACAAGTAACGGTTCAAAATAGTATTGGAAGCGGTACTGTTAAAGTAGATGGAGGTACATACAACAGCGGTCAGACGTTTTCCTGGAAATCAGGAACTTCCCATACGCTTGAGGCGAGCAACCAGTCTCCTCACACATTCAGCCAGTGGTATAATCTCACTACCAGTCAACCTATTAACGGTAATCCCATAACTGTAAACCCAACGGCTAATACAATATATCAGGCTAACTTCAGTACAACCTATTCGGTTACAGTTCAGAATAGTTTAGCATGGGTGTCACGGACCACTCCGTGACACG
>JACPVN010000126.1 GCA_016191715.1 Ignavibacteriota bacterium
ACGGTGTACTCATATCAACTGCGATGCGATAAAATTCTCCCGCCGCGAAGTTATTGAGAAAATGCCAACTGCTTCCCGAATTAAAACTTTGATACACACCGCCATCCGTTCCAAGCAGAACCCGTTTGGGATTCTTCTCATCAATAGCAAGTGCGTGGCAATCGGGATGAACTTTTCCGAAATGGTCTTCACGGAATGTTGTTCCGCCATCCAACGAAACATGAACAGCGTAGCCAAGCACATACACTTTCATGCTGTCGGTCGGTTCAACGCGAATCTGACTGAAGTAAAACGAACGTGGATTCAGCCCGTTCATTCGTGTCCATGTTTCGCCCGCATCGGTCGTTCGAAACACACCGCCTGTTTTGCTTTTTACTTCATCAATGCTCACCGTGCCGCCTTCATCGCTCTGAATAATTGAATACAGAATTTTCGGGTTGTTCTTGTAGATTGTCAATCCGATGCGTTGAGTTCGTTTCGGTAAATTGTTCTCAAGTTTCTTCCATGTTGCGCCTGCATCGGTTGATTTGAAAACGCCGCCAACATCATTTCCTTCCGTCTGCTCAACTCCGGAAGCGAATGACCATGGCGTGCGTTGCCGTGCATACAACACCGCATACACATTATTCGGATTCGACGGGTCAATCACAACATCGCCGCAACCGACTCTATCGTTGAAGGGTTTCGATGCTGTCAGAATTGCATTCCATGTTTTTCCTCCGTCAGTTGTTTTGTACAAACCCAGCTCGCCGCCAAACGACCACAAATCTCCCATTGCCGCAACATACGCAATGTTCGTATCTGTCGGATGAAGAACGATGCGGGCAATTGTTTTTGATTCTTTCAATCCGACGTTCGTCCATGAACCGCCGCCATCGGTCGAGCGATACACACCATTTCCCCAACTCGAACTATTCCTGTCGTTCGCTTCACCCGTTCCAACCCAAACATGATTCGAGTTCGCGGGCGAAACCGCAACCGCGCCGACTGCCGCAACCGATTCCTTCTCAAACACTGCATCGAACATTGCGCCGTTGCTTGAAGTTTTCATCACGCCGCCCGTTCCGAGCGCGACATAAAATGTGTAACTGTCGTTCGGGTCAATGGCAATCTCTGAAACTCGTCCGCCCATAATCGCCGGACCGATACTTCGCGCTTTGAACGATTTAAGATGAACTTCTGAAAGGGTTTGTTGCGGCTGGACTTCCCGTTTGGGTTTCTGCTTACGTTGAGAGAACGTAGGTGATGAGAGAATAAATATCACAAACATCAATAAAAATAGTATTGAAACAGAACGAAAAGAATGATAGTGAAACATAGGTTTTCTTTAGTTGTTTGTCTGAATGGTAATGATGACCAATATACAAAATGTATGTCGAGATGTAACTCGACACTATTAGGCGAAAATAATTTCGTCCTACTTTGTGGTATCGGCTTTAGGTGATATTTCTACGGGCAAATCATCTCTTCCGCTCCAGTCTTCAAATGAGCCATCAAAGAGATGCGCTTTGTAGCCTAAATACCGGGCAACAAAATACACCATGCTTGCAGTCTGCCCGACATGACAGTACGCGGTTACTTCTGTCTGCGGTTTTACTCCGGCAGTGAGAAATATTTCTTTCAGTTTCGGTTCACTGAAGAACTTGTTTGTGCTGTCCGCCAACGTGGAGAAATAAATGTTTTTTGCTCCGGGTACATGTCCGGCACGTTGTGCGCCACCGGTTGCGCTTTGATAAAACTGCGGCGCCCGCGCATCAATTATTGTCATCGTTGAATCGCTCAAATAGCTGTTCACCCAATCCGCATTAACAAAAATATCGGGTTGCAAATTCGGCGTGAACGAACTTCGTTCAACGTTGGTAATTTCCTTCGAGACCGGATTTCCTTCCGACTTCCATGCTTCAAATCCGCCGTCGAGTATTGCTGTTTGATTTCCCATTCCAAGATATTCAAACGTAATAAACATGCGAGCAGTAGGACTTATATTTCCTCCAACACCGCACAATACAATGTTTGATGTATTGGAAATGCCGAGCTTCTCCACCGCTGAGTCTAGTTCTTCAACTGAAAGAACTTCATACGATAACTCCGGGTTCGACATTGCCATCCATCCATGCCAGAGAAATCGGGAGCCGGGAATGTGCCCTTTGGTATAGTCTCGTCTATTCTGTGCAACATGAAGAATGATAAGATTTTCGTCATCGAAATGCTCTTTCAACCATGGAACATTCACAACGATAGGGAGGCTACGTTCATCCTCTTGCGTCGTGGCATTTGTATTGGTTGATACAATCATCAAAACAACAAAATTGAAAAGAACAATAGGATTACAAAAGAATTTCATTAGATATTTCCTAAATGAGAATAATGGGTACTTCTAAAAACTTCAATAAAAAATGCATAACCACAGAGTACACAAAGAAAACACAAAGCGGCGCAAAGGAAATAGAGTTTGTAGAACTACCCTAATGTTTACTGTCTTAACGTACGGAATTCCTGACTGTTTCACCAATCACAAGTTTCAAAAAAAAAGATGAAAATCTCTTGCTTCCGGGCGATATATTTTATATTATTGAAAAATTTATTTTTCCATAATTTTCGCGGTCATTGTTATGAAAACTACAATCATGGGGGTTTTCATATTTGTGGTCTCTTTACTTTTCTGTGTGGAAGTTGTCTTCACGCAAGAATCTCAACAACAAAATGAAGACACTTCATTAGACTCACTGCTGAACATCAAAGTCAGTACGGCGGCAAAGTACTGGCAAACCAGCAGTGAGGCACCTGCATCCGTCACGATTGTTACATCCAAACAACTTGAACGATACGGATATTCAACTCTCGAAGAAGTCCTCCGGAGTGTACGTGGCTTTTACACAAGTTACGACCGGAACTACAGTTATGTCGGTGTGCGTGGCTTTAGCCGACCAACTGATTACAACGACAGAATTCTGCTTCTGGTTAACGGACATACGATGAATGACAATGTGTATGGTTCCGTTTTGATCGGGAATGATTTACCGATTGATCTCCGCAGTCTGGAACGGATTGAAATTGTTCGCGGTCCCGGATCTGCATTGTATGGTACCGGAGCGATGTTCGCTGTTATCAATCTCATCACTAAAAAAGGGAAAGATGTTGATGCCCTGAAACTTTCTACCGAGTTTGGAAGTTACGGGAAGGTTATCACAAACGCACTGTATGGAAAACAATTTGATAACGATTTCGAGGTGTTGTTTTCATTCAGGGCGGGAGACCTCCGCGGGCAGGATTTGTACTTTCAGGAATACGACAGCGCTCATACAAATTACGGCGTGGCGGGAAATATTGATGACGAACATTTTGCAGGAAGTATCGCTTCGCTCCGGTACAAACATCTTACGCTCCTTACATTGTTTACTAACCGTTTCAAACATGTTCCGACTGGCGCTTTCGAAACGCGCTTTAACGATCCTTCTTTTTCTTCTACTGATAAACGAGGGTTCTTCGAATTACTCTACGACCATTCGCTTACTACCGATAAAAACATCCTGACAAAATTCTACTATGACTTTTACGAATATTTCGGTTCATATCCTTATTCAACTGTTGTCAACTATGATGCTTCCATAGGCAAGTGGTTTGGCGGTGAAACACAGTTCCAATGGGATTTTCTGCCCGGTAATCGGCTCACGACAGGAATAGAATACAAACATAACTTCCATTCCGACTATCGCAACTGGACTGTTGATTCTGTCTTCTTCGACAAAAATTATCCGTTCAATGTCATCTCCGTCTATCTTCAGAACGAGTTTCAAGTAATTGATAATTTTTCATTCACAGCAGGCATCCGTCGAGATGAATATTCGACGGTCGGTAGCGCCACAACGCCTCGCTTTGCTCTTATTTTCAACATGTTTTCAACAAGTACATTAAAAATGTTATACGGGGAAGGATTCCGTTCACCGAATACCTATGAATCAAACTACGAAGATACGTTTTCGGGTTGGATACGAAACTCAAATCTGAAGCCGGAAAAAATTATCACTTCAGAAGTTGCATGGGAACAACGCTTCAGTAAAAATATCTTCGGCGCTCTCTCCTTGTATTCTTATACTATGGATGAACTCATTGATCCTGTCATGGATTCATCCGGAAACTCACTATTTCTGAACCTTAGCGATATTCAAGCGCAGGGTGTGGAAGCAGAAGTAAATTTTCGCACGAATGAAGGATTGAATGGATATACAAGTCTGGTCTATCAAAGAACGAGAGACCCACTCATTGATGGATATATTTCCAACTCACCGGCAACAACGATTCGCCTTGGTCTCTCCTATCAACTCTTGCCATTCCTGACATGCAGCAGTGAACTTCAGTACACTTCAGCACGATTTACTGTCACCCGTACATCAACAGATTCATATATTATTGCAAATCTGAACATGACATTTAAACCGAATGTACAATCGGAGAACGAAGGGAGAAGGTTCTTCGATACAATTGAATGTTCACTTCTCATCAATAACATCTTCAATACTCCGTATGCAACACCGGGAGGATACGAACATCGCCAGGATGCCATACCGCAGGACGGGAGAAATTTTGTTGTTCGAATAGGTTATTCGCTTTAAGTCCTCCGTCATGCACCGCAGTTCCATTGTCATAGTATGTTCGTTTCTCATTTGCTGGAATTCCCTTTCTCAGGAAATGTCTGTCCCTGTTGATATTCAATTTCAATTACTAAAAAAAATCCTCAATTACGACAGAAATTTTCATACACGGAGCGGTGACACAATAGCGATTGGCGTTGCTTATCAAAAACGATACCGCACCTCTCTCACGACTAAGGACGAATTTCTCCGCGTGACGGATGAACAAACCGAATCGAAAATTGGCAATCTTCCCGTCGTGTATTATGCGCTCGAAACAGGTTCCGTTGGAGAATTGTTGAACTCTCTGTCAGAAAACAAAATTGACATCCTGTATCTCACCCCCTTACGGGGCATTGATATTGAACAAATCGCGTCGTTCTGCAACACTTCCGGGATTTTTACCTTCACAGGAATTCCTGACTATGTCTCTTCCGGCATCATTGTCGGGATTGATATCAAGGGTGAAAGCCCGCAAATCCTCATCAACCTTACCTCTGCCAAAGAAGCATCGGTAGATTTTAATTCTCAACTTCTCAAACTCTCAAGAATTGTTCACTAACGATTGCTGAAAACATTATGCCCCGTATTTCGTTGAACATCAGAAATAAACTTGTCATCCTTTTCTCACTCTTAGTGTTGATTATTTCAATTTTCATTTATATCTATGTTCCATCCCGAATCGAAGAGCAGGCGGGACACGCGTTGATTGAGAAAACAAACAGCATCGCCCGCATGACCGCTTTCAGTTTACGGTCAGCGCTTGTTTTTTCCGACATCCAAACAATGAACGAAGAACTTCAGGGGGCAAAGCAAAATAACGATGTTCTGTATATCATCATTCAAAATGATTCCGGTAACGTCATCGCTGAATACAACATGGCTCAGGCAGAACACCATGCTTTTTCGGTGATTGATACTCAAACAAGTTTCTCAGAAGGTAAACAACTGTACAAAACGTTCGTGCCGATTTTCAACAACAATAAAACAATCGGAACATTGTTCATCGGTGTTTCCTTGTTGAATGTTCATGCTGAAGTTGAGAAAAGTAAAAACAATATTGCGTTGGTCAGTTTTTTTATCTTCCTCACCGGAATCCTTGCTGTGGTGAGCATCAGCAGTCTGGTGACGCTTCCGCTCAGGCAAATGGTGAGGACTGTTGATATGATTTCTGAAGGCGACTTGTCTCATCGGGCAGTTGTAGTTTCCGACGATGAAGTGGGTCACCTTGCACAATCGTTTAACCGGATGGTGGAAAACGTTCAGGCGGCACAGGAAGAACTTGAACAATGGAATCGAACATTAGAGAGACGTGTTGATGAACGTACAAAAGAACTTCGTCTTGAAATCTCCGAACGGAAGCAAGCGGAAAGTAAATTACGCGAAAGCGAAGAACGCTTCCGTCAACTTTCCGAAGCGAGTTTTGAAGGAATCGTCATTCATCATCAAGGGACGATTTTAGAATCGAATCAAGCGCTTGCAAAAATGTTCGGACATGAATTACATGAAATGCTCGGAAGAAATGCTCTCGAATTTACTGCACCGGTATCAAAAGCCACCGTCGAACAGAATATCCGTTCCGGGAATGAAGCTCCGTATGAAGCAATCGGTAAAAGAAAAGATGGAACGTTCTTTCCGGTAGAACTTATCGGGAAGGCGATGGTCTATCATGGAAAAAATGCACGCGTAACTGCAATCAGAGATATTACACAACGAAAACAGGCGGAGAACGCACTGCGTGAATCGGAACAAAAACTTCGGCAAAGTCTCGCATTGCAAAAGCGACTGCTAAGTTCGCTCCCGACAATTTCTTTTATCACGACTGATTTCAATGCGAACATCACCTCGTTTAGCCCCGGAGCGGAACAAATTTTCGGATACACTGCGGACGAGGTCATGGGGAAACCGGTTGCCATCGTTCACGTGCCGGAAGATGCGGCAAAATTTCCTGAAATCATCCGCAAACAACTTGAAGGGCAAATTGGCTATAGCGGTGAGATGACGCTCATAAGGAAAAACGGAGAGCAGTTTCCTGCTCAGTTTATTACTTCACCAATAATAGATGCCGACGGAACAGTGATGGGGTTATTGGGTGTAACTCAGGATATCACCGAGCGAAAACGTTTGGAAGAACAACTTCGTCATGCGCATAAAATGGAAAGTATCGGAACACTGGCAGGCGGAATCGCTCACGACTTCAATAACATTCTCGGAATTATTCTTGGTTATATTTCTTCACTTCAACGAAGCAGCGATTTTACAAAACAGCGGTTTGAAAAAAGTGCGGAAGCAATTAATAAAGTGATTACCCGTGGTGCACATCTCGTCCGGCAACTGCTGACCTTTGCCCGGAAAACTGATGTCGAGTTCGAACCGACGAACGTGAACGATGTTATCATCGAACTGACAAAAATGATTTATGAAACTTTTCCGAAAACAATATCAACTTCGCTATCGCTCAATCCGAATCTTCCCTTCATCATTGCCGACCATAATCAACTGCATCAATCATTGCTCAATTTGTGTGTGAATGCCCGCGATGCAATGCCCGAAGGAGGAACGTTAAGCATTTCCACCACCATTGTTTCGAAGGAAGTACTTCGTCCTCAACATCCAGAAGCACAGGAAGAACATTACGCTTGTATCCTCGTCAACGACACCGGAACCGGGATGAAGAAAGAAACGGTTGAGAGAATCTTTGAACCGTTCTTCACAACCAAAGAGATTGGGAAAGGGACAGGATTAGGACTTGCAGTTGTTTATGGCATCGTGCAAAGTCACCGCGGCTTTATTGATGTTAAAAGTGTTCCGGGGTCCGGCACAACATTCAGAATTCTGCTTCCGATGGTTCCCGGTAGCGCAGAAGTGCTCACTCCCCTGCAAGAAGCAGAACAACCCGCTCCTCGCGGAACGGAAACCATCCTCCTCATCGAGGATGAAGAACTGTTATTAGAACTTCTTGTAACGTTGTTACGTCAATACGGATACACCGTGTTTACGGCGATGGACGGTGAAGAAGCAATTTTAGTATTTGAACAACATTACACTGAAATACAACTTGTCGTTACTGATTTAGGATTACCGAAATTGAGCGGCTGGCAGGCATTTCAGAAAATGAAAGAAACCAATCCGGGTATCAAGGTAATCTTAGCGACCGGATATATAGAGCCGCACGAGAAGGCGCTCTTCCTTGAAGGAGGCATCAGAGAAATCATTTCAAAACCGTACGAACCGACAGAACTTCTGACAGTAATTCACCGGGTCATCCACGAAGTATCTTAACTCACTCCCCGCTTTTTGTGGAGCCCATGAACCATAGAAAGCAAAAATTGTTTGGGGAGAAAACGTACACAACATGTAACGATCGTGTTCATTGCACCGGGAACAATCATTCTTTTCCCTTTCATCAAACCGGAGTACGCAGTTTCTGCAACCTCATGTGCGTTCATCATGAAGATGCTTTTCAGCAAGTGCATATTTGACATGCCGGCATGTCGTTGAAATTCTGTTTCTGTCGGACCGGGACAGAGTGTTGCAACCGTAACACCCGTTCCTTCCGTTTCTTTGGACAATGCTTCAGAGAATGAAACGACAAACGATTTCGTTGCATAGTAAATAGCCATCATCGGTCCCGGTTGAAATGCGGCTGTCGAAGCAACATTCAATATCTTACCGCTTTTGCGAACAACCATTTCACGAAGAAAATATTTCGTCAGCAATGCAAGCGTTACCATATTCAGTTGCATTTCTCCCCTCTCCTTTTCTTCATCGAGTTCCCAATAATTTCCCCACGTTCCGAAGCCGGCATTGTTTATTACTATTTCAACGGTAAGGTGTTTTGTATGGATCCGTTCATACAATTCCTTCGCGGATTCGGGCAAAGATAGATCAATTGCCATCACTTCGCACTCAGTATCATACCTTGCTTTCAACTCATTTGCGACTGTTTGGAGTCGTTGTTCGTTTCGGGCAACAAGGATAATGTTATGCCTGTTGAGCGCAAACACTCTTGCGAGTTCAAGTCCGATTCCGCATGAACCACCGGTAATAAGAACATAACCATTAATTTTGTTCATCATTAAATCATCTTCTAAGGAAAAAAAAAATGCCACTTACGGTTGAAGCAAGTGGCATAGAGAAATACATCGAAATTTTTTACGGTGACGCTAACTGACTCACCCAACCAGGTATTGGTGTGTTGGTTAAATAATAATACTGATTCGTACTGAATGTATTCAAATCAGTCTTCAACAAATTTTTATACCGGGCAAGAGACCACCATTCAGGCATTGCCGGGGCAGGTAGATTGAAAGAATAATCAGTGCTTAATTGATAATCTCCAAATCGAATGACTTCTAAAGTTCTAGCTTCAATCCCTGAACCCATAGGTTCCGAAGATGAAAATTTGACAAAAATTTTCAGTAACCGTATTTCGCTTGTCCTAAGTAAATTCCACCTTGCAAATGTAAAACTTTGATTTCTTGCTTCATTATTTATTGAATCAAGATTATTAGACGAAAATACTGCGGCAATATCATTATGCATCATAATGGGGTCAGATGGACCGGTATAAGTATGGTTTTCAAATTTATTTTCGTCACTGGTTATAACTACAAATCCGCCTGGTTCGAGCGTAACGTTGTTTTGTGATTGAAAATAAACAAATCCTGTATCAACCTTTGTTATGAAATCGCGGTTAATGATTGGAGGAAACGTACTTCTATCTGCGAATACATGTTGTCGTTCACACCATGCTTGAATAACATATAAATTCAAAACTTCTTCGAGCAATGGTAAGAATGAAGCCGATGTGAGTTTGGCTGTCGTTCCGCTTTCTTGTCTTGTCCACGTAGTTCCTCCATTGGAGGTGTAAAGAATTAGCCCGCCATCACCCAGCACAAATCCATGTTCCTGGTCAACAAATTCGACATAATTTAAATTGACATTCGTACCGCTGTTTAATCTTGTCCAGGGTGCAGTTCCTTTCGTGGTTGTTTTCACAATCGTTCCGTTATTCCCGACCGCCCACGCATGACCTGTTTGAAAACAGGAGACTGAATTTAAATCTACCGTCACAGTTGAAGTGTCAGATAACCAAACGCCGCCTCCGGAGACTGTATAGAGTATAACTCCGTTCGTACCGACACAGCGTCCTTCAGTTGAACTGATAGCGCCATCAATTGTACGAGTATATCGTATTGCATTGTACTTTTCCTGCCGCGGAGTAGATTGTTTTGTCCAGTGTGTTCCGATATTTTCCGAACGTAATATTATTGTATCTCCGCATACTGTAAGAAAAGTCGTATTGATTCCGAAGATGTCCGTAATAATAGGTTTTGTCGGAAGTGAAAGACTTGTAATCTTTGTCCAGGATGTTCCCCGGTTAATTGAACGAAGGACGGTACCGCTATCACCGGAAACCCAGAGTACTTTCGGATTAGGAATACCGGAATAAAAATTCAACACCCAAATACTCTGAAAATTTCCATACTCCGGTTTTGAATAAATAGTAAACCACGATTGTCCTTTATCGGTGCTTTTATAAATTTTCCCCTGGTTTCCGACTGCAAATAATGTATCTTTATTGTAGTAAGCGATTTTGTTAAATTTCGGAACCGTGTCCGTTGTATATTTTGTCCATGAATCGCCGGATTCATTTGTCCATAAGACTGTACCACCGTCTCCGGCAACCCAACCGCTTGCAGGATTGGTTGAATTATACCAGTTGATATCATGATTGGTCGGGTTGTATATTTCAATCCACGAATACGCATAATACTTATCCGGAGAGATGGAAAATACTTCATTGATTATCAAGTCATTTCCGACAGTTGTAGATTGTGCCGGTTGGTCTCTGTCCGTAATAAGGTCGCAACCGACGAGAAACACCGAATAAATAATTACTGCAAAAATAGTAAAACGTAATTTCATTAATTTGTCCATTTGATTTTCAACTTCATTAATTTTTTGTTAGAACATCAGTTCAATAGTAAAGGAATGAGTTCCGGGAAGATATTTGAAATTATTATAACCGTAGTCCACCATACCGTCTATGCCGAAACTTCCTAACTTCACACCGAAACCGCCGGTCACATCTTCCTGATCGTATGCGAACTTCCATCCGCCGCGTAACGCAAACATGTTGTTCACTTCATACTCCATTCCCCAATTGTACTG
>JACPVN010000075.1 GCA_016191715.1 Ignavibacteriota bacterium
CCGCCGGTTCGTCTGAACCTTTGGAAACTGCTTTCATTGACTGAACTTCCATTCGGATTTCCTGTGCTTTGCGCTTCAGGTCGTTCATGTGTTTCCGAACGCGTGTTCCTGCCGACTTATTTCCCTTCTCGTAAAACTTGACAAAGTCTTTCTCGAAGCTGTTAAGTAATTCGTGCAGTTCTGTATATCTGCCCATGGTGACTCCTTGAGTTAATTAGTGTGGATGACCCTGCAATGTCTTTCGACGTTACAGTACTGAATTATATTTTTAAACAATCTATTTTTATTTCTTTTTCTTTTTTGATTTCGCCTTGTTGTACTCGTTTGTCAACAACGCCATAAATTCTTCCCGTCGCATGTACAATTTCTTCAACGGTCTCGGTCTGATTTTTTCCAATGCGTACGATGTCATAATCGGAAGCGCTACGGTTGAATCAAGATACGATACGACAGCATCTCCAAGAGAATCGGGGTCAACTTTTCCCCACGTTACTGCTTCTCCCGGTGTTGCACCGGAAAGTCCACCGGTATCGGGACGCGCATCGGTAATTTGCAAAAAGTAATCGTGTCCATTCTCATTGATGCCGAGAACTTCTTGTATTTGCGGCTCGGTCTGCAACACAAAATTCTTTGGTGAGCCGCCGCCAATCAACACAACACTGCTCTTTCCGCCGCTTCGTTTTGCCGCGAGAACAATCGCCGCGGTTTCATTGACATCAAGCAAAACATCTATACTAATTTTACTTCCGGTAAGTTTTGTTGCCGCAATGTTCATTCCAATAGAACTGTCACCCGGCGATGATGTATAAATCGGAACACCGTAACGATACGCCGCCGAAAGTATACTGCTGTGTTTGATTCCTAATTTTCTCTCACGTTCTGCTACGTATTTGCCGATTCGATAATGAAACTCGGCAGTTCCCATTTCTTTTTGAAATTCTTCCAGACGAAGAACTTTTCTGAAAAACGCGTCAGTCGTCAACAGAACATCATAATCAAACAAAATATCATAAATACGAATGACACCTGCTTTACGAAGAGCTTTATCGTTCACGTTCGGAGAACCTCGATGCAACGAATGCCCGATGGAAAAATGTGTATCATGATAAAGATTCGCGCCGGTACTGACAATCCAATCAACAAAGCCCGCTTTCATCAGCGGAACAATACACGTTCCTCCCAAACCTGCAGGAGTTAAAGCGCCAGTTAAACTCAATCCGACAGTTGACTCAGGCACAAGCATTTTTTGTGTGAATAACTGACACGCTTCTCTCAAACGTGCGGCGTTATACGCGTTAAAATAATTTTCAACCAAATCAATAACGGTTGTGTTTGGTCGAATCGGCTTACGCTCAATTGCTTTGCCGGAGAGAAACTTTGAGTTATGTTTTTTCATCAATCGGATGCTGTTTTCAAAACCGCTCAAATATACAAAATTTCAACAACTTGTCAAGCAAAATCTTGAAAAAAATCATGTTTTATTGATTTTTCTTTAACCACATAAAACGCTTCCTCCGTTCACATTCAGTACTTCGCCGACGATGTGATTTGCCAAATCTGAAGCCAAGAACAAAATCGGTCCGGCAATTTCCTCCGGCAAAGCAATTTTTCCCCTTGGAATCGAATCGAAAATTAACTCTTTTTGCTTTGTATTCCTGAAAACATGAGAAACCATATCGGTCTCAACCCAACCCGGAGCAACCGCATTTACCCAAATTCCATCACGAATCAACTCAACTGCGATAGATTTTGTAAACGCAATCAATCCTCCTTTTGAGGCGGCGTAATGAGAATAATTCGCTTCGCCTCGTTGTCCCGCCGTGCTTGAAACATTGATGATTTTTCCGTATCTCTGTTTCTTCATGATTGAAACAACAACATTACACATATTGAACGTGCCTGTGAGATTTACATCAATCGTTCGATTCCAATTTTCGGGAGACATCTTTCCAAACTCACTCATTTCCCAAATGTCGGCAGAATTTACCAGTACATCAATACGCTTGAATTTCTCAAGTGTTTGCCGAACCATTCGTTCACAATCTGAATACTTTTCAATTTTTCCTTTCAAAGGAAGACATTTTCTGCCAAATTTCTCAACTTGGCTCACTACTGCCTCAGCTGCTTTCTTATTCGTTTGATATGTAATCGTCACATTTGCTCCTGCACGCGCAAATAGCAAAGCCGTCACCGCTCCGATTCCTCTTGAACCACCTGTTATCAAAACTATCTGATTTGATAAATCAATCACCTTCTTTTTCTTTCATTTGATAAAACCTTTAATTTTTCTCGCCGCGAATGTACTCTTTCTTAACTACATCTCCAACAGATAATTCTTCAACAATGATGAATACAAATCGCACCAATCAAAATTCAATGCAACATTGACTCTATCGTCAATGACTCAATCCTTAAGTTTTGTTTCTTGCACGATGTTTGTTTATATTTAGACTAAGTCTAAATAAGAATAAGATTCTTGGATAATTTAACCGCAATCGGAACTTTTACTCAGTTTCTTCAAACAAAACAACTCCGCGTTACTCAAGAACGGCTTTCGTTGGTAGAAGAAATAATGAATACCGATGGTCACTTTGATGCCGACCAACTCTATTCAATTCTGCGGACAAAAGGAACGAAGGCATCGCGAGCAACTGTCTATAACACGCTCGACCTTCTCGTTCAGTGCGGATTGATTTCCA
>JACPVN010000076.1 GCA_016191715.1 Ignavibacteriota bacterium
GCTTATCAATGGTTCGGAGGGATTTGAGTGTGTAGCGGCATATCCGACCGCTGAAGATGCGTTGAGAAAAATCGAACATGATGACCCTGATGTTGTTATGATGGATATTCAACTTCCGGGAATGTCAGGAATTGAGTGCGTCCGCCAACTCAAAATCAAACAACCCGAACTGCAAATTATGATGCAGACAATCTATGAAGATGATGAACGCATTTATGAATCGCTCGTAGCCGGGGCAAGCGGATATATTCTGAAGAAAACCCCGCCCTCGAAATTGCTCGAAGCAATTCAGGATTTACACACTGGCGGTTCACCGATGTCGAGTCAGATTGCACGCAAAGTTGTTCAGGCATTTCAAAAATTGGGAACATCATCAAAAGAAACAGAAAATCTAACGTCACGTGAGCATGAGATTCTTTCCTACCTTGCCAAAGGGTATCGTTACAAGGAAATTGCAGAGATGCTCTTCATCAGCATCGAAACGGTTCGTACCCATCTCAGAAACATCTACGAAAAACTTCAGGTACGTTCGAGAACGGAAGCAGTTCTCAAGTTCCTTAACAGGTGAATGGTTTGTAGGTAACTGATTGCCTTTCGTCATGTATCATGAGTACTCATCTTTCAGAATTTTGTACTCTGTAATCTGACTTACCACCTCTGACCTACCACCAACAACCTGATTGATAATTACTACTTATATGCTATTGATAGCCAATAAATAGTTCTCTATATTTTCCGGACAATATTTTCAGTTCTTCATACTTTAAAGATAGACATATGTGTAAAGCAATTACAATTTTAGTGACTCTTTGTTTCATAAATCTGGCTGTTATGGATGCACAGGATTTCTGGCAACCGACTTCCGTTACCACTGGCGCCGGTGTATTTGCCGGCAGAGACGGATATTTGTATTTCACAAATGGCGTATCTCTATTTCGAACTCTTGATAATGCAACTACATGGGATTCACTTTTCGCACTTCCAAGCGGTACGTATTTTAATGGCGGATTGGCAACAATCACCGGTAATATTTTTATTGCTACTAATGGTTCAGGAATGATTCGCTCGACCGATGACGGAGCAACGTGGTCAGCAATCAACACAGGTTTTTCAGGCGCAGAAGCGAGGTGGCCAACGATGAGTCCTTCCGGAACTTTGTTTATCGGCTCGGTCAATCAAGGAATTTTCCGTTCGACAAATAACGGAGATAACTGGATACAGGTTAATTCCGGTTTAACAAATTTGAATATCGGTTCTCTTGCCATCACTTCTTCCGGAATATTGTTTGCCGGAGTGAAGGGAAGCAATGGTGTATGTACATCAACAGATAACGGGGACTTGTGGACTCAAACCGGTTTGACGACATCGGTGCGTATTTATTCTCTTTCGATTGACAACAACGGATACATTTATGCCGGAAGCAGATATGACCCGAACGCTCCTAACCCCAATGGTTTCTATCGCTCAACAGACAACGGTGCAACCTGGACACATTTTGGTTTATCCGGACAATCAATCAACACGTCAGGAGCTATTTTTGTAAACGGCAAAATTTATGCGGCAACCGATGCTAATGGTGTTTTCAAATCTTCAGACAATGGAGCGACATGGGATAGCATCAACACAGGATTGCCAACACGGGGAATATTAACTCTTTCTCTTTCAAGCGGACATCTGTTTGCCGGAACTTATAACGGGATATTTAAGAGTGCAGAAAATGTTACTGCGATAACGGAAGACGGAAACAGTTTAACTCCGTCAACTGTTTCGTTGCTTCAAAATTATCCGAATCCATTCAACCCGACAACGAATTTCGGATTTCAGATTGCCAATTTCGGATTGGTGTTGTTGAAAGTGTTTGATGTTCTCGGAAGAGAAGTAGCAACACTGGTCAATGAAGAACTTCATCCCGGAACGTATTCGGTTTCATGGGATGCTGTTGACAAGCCGAGCGGAATGTACTACTATCAACTTCAGGCAGGAGAATTTATTTCTGCAAAGCGGATGATACTTTTGAAGTAATACAATCAACATGGACAACAATAACAGATGAAAATATATTTTATTGATAATTCATCAGCCAAGTACTAATGTTCGTCCATCTTCCAAAATCCGCTTGACTAACTCTTTGCTTCCCGCTTCCGAATAAATCCGCACGAGCGGTTCGGTGCCGGAGAAGCGAATGAGTAACCAACTTCCGTCTTTGAGGATGTACTTAAAACCATCGGTGAGGTTTTTTGAAACAACATTTCGACCGGCAAGTTGTTTTTGGTTTGTAGTTTTTATGTTGTTGAGTATTGATTCCTTTTGTGATTGTTCAATCACGATGTCAATACGGTCGTA
>JACPVN010000077.1 GCA_016191715.1 Ignavibacteriota bacterium
ATGGCAGACAAGAATTTTCAGCGTGAAATTGTTACGCCGCAGCGCGTTGTCTTCAAAGGCGATGTGGAAAGTTTTACCGCGCCCGGTTCGCTCGGTAGTTTTCAGGTGTTAGTGAACCACGCTCCGTTGCTTTCTGCCATCGGTGTTGGTGAAACGAAAATGCGCGATAAACAAGGGAACGAAATTCACTATGCAACAAGCGGCGGCTTTGTTGAAGTGATGAATAATCGAGTTGTAATGCTTGCCGAATCCGCAGAGTGTTCGAACGAAATAGATGTTTCCCGTGCCGAGAAAGCCAAATCACGGGCAAAAGACAGACTCGAACAACATCCCAAAGAAATAGATGTCGAGCGAGCAAGAGCCGCATTAGCTCGCGCAATGAACAGATTGAAGATAGCCGGACGTGCATAATTTTTTCAGTTAATTATTTATCAAACCCACTTTGGAGTTCACTCGGAGTGGGTTTTTCTTTTGGTGAGCGGTTAATTAGTGATTGGTGAGTAGTTGTTTGGTTAATTCAAAATACGTTAAAAGAAAATCAATTGAATTTCATTCCTTAAACAGTTATATTCATCCGCAATCTTATGACAAACAATTCTCTGATGACTTGTAATCAATTAGCTCATATCTCACATCCAACATCTCATATCCGTTAGCGTGAGAGTCTCCCGAGTCGAAATAAATCTTTCCGCACTTCAACACAACTTCTCGTACGTTAAGGAGAAGGTTGGTAAGGATGTAAAAATCATGGCGGTGGTAAAGGATAATGCGTATGGTCATGGAATGATTCCAATTGCAAAATCGCTTGAGCAGTTTGGTGCGGATTATCTTGCCGTTGCACATGCAGATGAAGGAGTAATACTTCGTCAAAACGGAATCAAAACGCCGACACTTGTTCTTGTTGGATTTCAAAAAGATGAGATTCATACAATTGTTGAAAACGAACTTGATGTTTCCATTCCGTCGGTTGAGAAAGCGGAATACTTGCAATCGGAGTTGGAAAAACTTGGCAAAACGAAAGCCAATGTTCACCTAAAGATTGATACAGGAATGGGAAGAATCGGGGTGCGAACGGAACGAGCGATTCAGTTTGTTCAACGCGCATGTTCTTTGAACAGATTAAATGTTGTCGGATTGTACAGTCATTTTGCAAGTTCGGATGAAGAAGATAAATCATTTGCACAATATCAACTTGCACAGTTCAATCATGTTGTTGCAGAACTTGAGCGGATGAAAATTCAGATTCCGTTTATTCACATGGCAAACAGTGCGGCAGTTCTTGAAATGCCGGAAACACATCTTTCGATGGTTCGTCCCGGAATCGCTCTCTATGGAATTCATCCATCGAAAGAAATGAAAACGAGTAACGGATTGAAACCGGTGCTATCATTAAAATCAACTATGAACTTCTGGAAAGTCTCTCCTGCAAATATGAGTATCAGTTACGGACGAAGATACTTCACCAAAACTGCTACGAAAATTGCAACTGTTCCCATTGGTTACGGAGACGGATACAATCGGGCATTAAGTAATAAAGCAGAAGTTCTCGTTCATGGCAAACGTTTTCCGGTAGTGGGAACAATTTGTATGGACCAAATCATGGTTGATGTCGGTATGCATTCGACTATTCATGTCGGTGAAGATGTTGTGCTGATTGGAAAATCGGGTGAAGAGACAATCACGGCGTGGGAACTTGCAGAAAAACTTGGAACAATTCCGTACGAGGTACTCACCGGTATTTCTGAAAGAGTACCGAGAGTGTACTTTAACCCTATTAAAAAATCCTAAATCCGAATATCGAAATCCCCTACGGGTTGTAAACTAAACAAATCCTAAACTCAAAATCGAAAACTCTAAACGATACGACCTTGAAGACAGAACTCAGCAATTTGCAAGACAAGTTGCAGAGTTTGTAAATGCTGTTCCCAAAACAATACCAAATATCGAGTACTGTAAGCAAGTAGTGCGTTCCTCAGGTTCTGTTGGAGCTAACTACATAGAAGCAAACGAATCTTTAAGCAAGAAAGACTTCGTTTTACATATTAAGATTTGCAGGAAAGAATCAAAAGAAAGTCGGTATTGGTTACAGTTAATGTCATGTACGAATGAACAAATGACTTTGAAAGAAAAACTAATACAAGAATCAACAGAGTTGATGAAAATCTTTGGTGCTATACTTGAAAAATCAAAAGACTAAATGTTATTCTTCTTTAGTATTTTGAATTTGTCCCGAAGGGATCCCTTTGGGATTTAGGGTTTAGTTATTAGAATTTAGGATTTCGAATATCAGTTATCAAGAAAGTAAGTTATGCCTAATGTGTATGCAGTAATAATGGCGGGAGGAGTTGGTACAAGGTTTTGGCCCCGAAGCCGCGAGAAAACTCCGAAGCAATTGCTCGAAATCGTCGGCAAGGGAACGATGATTCAAAATACGGTCGGTCGCCTTCGTGATTTGATTGACCCTCGCAAGATTGTTATTGTCACAAATAAAACTCAGAAGCAAGCCCTTGTGCGGCAACTGCCGGAAATTCCGTTAGAAAATATTTTGCTCGAACCGGTCGGAAGAAATACTGCGCCGTGCATCGGACTTGCCGCAATGTACATCCGACGATTCGACCCTGAAGCCGTGATGGTTGTGCTTCCCGCAGACCACATCATGCAGGATGAAGAAGAGTTTCGTCGTGTGCTTCGACTTGCAATTTGGGTAGCGGAAGAATCAGGAAGTCTTATCACTGTTGGCATTCAACCGACGAGACCGGAGACAGGTTACGGTTACATTCAGGTTCGAGATGATGAAGACCCCGGCAATCCGTATTTTGAAAAAGGAGTGTATCATGTCCGAACGTTTGCAGAAAAGCCGAATCTTCCGACAGCCTACCGCTTTTTAGAGAGTGGAGATTTTCTCTGGAACAGCGGCATGTTTATCTGGCGCGTTGATGCTATCCTGAGAGAAATTCAGTTGTTGCTTCCTGAGATGAATGAAGAGTTGCTCAAGATTGATGACGCATTTGGTACCGAAAAATTCGAACAAGTATTTGATACAGCATACCGAACCATTCGCGGAATTTCGATTGACTATGGTGTGATGGAAAAAGCGAAAAGTGTCTATGTTATTAAAGGAAATTTTGGATGGAGCGATGTTGGTTCGTGGGATGAGGTGATGCGGCTTGCATCGAAAGATGAGCAGGGGAATTCGAGTAACGGGAAAGTATTCTTCCATAATTCAAAGAATACGTATGTTCATGCCGGAAATAAATTTGTTGCAACGGTTGATGTTGATAATGTTATTGTGATTGTTACTGAAGATTCTGTACTTGTCTGTAAAAAAGACCACTCACAAGACGTTAAGGAAGTTGTGGATTACCTGCGCCGGAAACAACTCAACGATTATCTCTGATGAGAACCGTTCACTTTTTTTGCTGTTTGATGTTTGTATGCCTTCTCTTGATTGGCTGTACATCATCGCCTCGATTTACTTCGCGATATGTCGGTGATGGAAACTATCAATTAGTAGAAGAAGGAATTGCTTCGTATTATGCAGAGCCGTATCA
>JACPVN010000078.1 GCA_016191715.1 Ignavibacteriota bacterium
GCAATGCGTGAGTTGGTCAACCCCCGCTTTGCTGACACAATAGGCAAGCACATTCGGAAATGAACGAACTCCGGTCACGCTCGAAACATTGACGATATTTCCTTTCCGTTCGATAATGGATGGAAGCGCAAGTTGTGTCAGCCGAAAGAGCGAACGGAGATTGGTGTCAAACATTGTGTCCCATTGTTCGAGTGTGGTGTTCTCAATCGTCCCATTGCCGATGATGCCTGCCGCATTTACCAGCACATCAATTCCCCCAAACCGTTTGATTGTCTGTTCGACAATCATTGTGCGGTCTTCATCTCTCGTAATATCCGCCGCGAGAATTTCAATCCGTTCCGGACTGAATTGCAGCGCGACTTCTCTCAATTTGTCTTCACGTCGTGCAACGAGAGAAACTTTCGCACCCCGCTCAATAGCCAAACGTGCCGTTGCTTTCCCGATACCGCTCGAAGCGCCGGTGACGATAAATACTTTTCCTTCAAATTCTTTTTTACTCATAGTTGTTGGTTCTTAGTTGACGGTTCGTGGTTTGTGGTTTGTGGTTTCTGGTTTGTTGTTTCAAGTTTCTGGTTCTTAGATTTCTCATCTACTCAAATACTCTGTACTAATTAATTCAATCATTCTTTACGAGCCGTAGGCAATCGTCCCTACGAAACTGTCCGAGAACCCCGACCGCTCGGTTCAGCGTCCTCGCTGAACCATCAATACTATTCGCATTCAGCACCAAGCGCGGACGCTTGGTGGAGCAACAGATAGTTCTCGGACAGTTTCTACGGGTCATTGACATTCGTCAATGATTATTTCAAATACTCTTTTGCTTTTCGAAAAATGTTGTCAAACATCGGTTGTGTTAGTTTCTTCGTAAACGTATTTTGCTGGCTCGGATGGAACGAAGCGATGAGCATGATGTTCTCATTCAATAGCACTGAAGAATTGTGCCTGAACACCGGTCGTTTCCTCAGCGATGTCCATCCTAACGAGACAAATGAATCGAACACAGCATCGTGAGCCATCTTTCCAAGAGCGACAATGATTTTAATATTCTTCATCAGTTTCAATTCTTCAAGTAAATACGGGTGACAGTTTTCAAATTCTTCTTTGGTCGCTTTGTTTTGAGGAGGTGCGCATCGAACTATCGCCGTAATGTAACAATTGTTCAGTTCCATTCCATCATCTCTTGAAACGGATTCTGCCTGTGAAGCGAATCCGAATTTGTGCAGAGTTCTGTAAAGCCACACTCCGCTCTGGTCGCCGGTGAACATCCTTCCTGTCCGGTTTGCGCCGTGCGCCGCGGGCGCTAATCCGACAATCAACAATTGTGCGTTTATATCTCCGAAACCTGGAACCGGTTTACCCCAATATTTCCATTCACGAAACCGTGCAACTTTTTCCCTTGCAATATTTTCGCGCCAACCTACAAGTCGCGGACAAGTCCGACATTCTATGATAGAATTATGTAATTGTTGGAGTTTTGTCATGGAAACTGTTGAACGAAAGTACGGAAATTTTTTGAATCAGCACAGAACGTGTCCTTCATATCAACATCTCTTTAATCAAAAACCTACTCCCTCGTGCTTAACTCCCCTCCCATGCCAACTTTGAAGTCACCGTTCCATTTCCAATATTCCTGTAACCTTTCAGCCCATGCTGAGTTTATTAGATAACGGATCCTTCAACTAATTCGATTCTATGTGAGTTTTTCATCGGATACTCAAATTATGATACAGGTTCGGGATGGCGAGTTGCATCAACTCGCACTCTTGTTCGAGCGACATCATGTTGCTCTTTATAATTATTACGTTCGGCAAGCCAGCGACCGCGACCTCAGCGAAGATTTCGTGCAGGAAGTATTCCTGCGCATCATAAAATACCGTCACACGTTTCGCGGCGAAGGCGAGTTTCTTCCGTGGATGTACCACATCGCCCGTAATGTACAAATTGACCACGCACGCAAGTGGGGACGCGAGACAAAGTACGATGAAGAAACGCATGACCAAATCTGCGACGACCCGATTCCTGACGACCATGTTGAGCAATTACAGAATGTTGGGATGTTACAAAAAGCGCTGGCGAAACTTTCACCGGAAAAACGGGAAGTGCTCATCCTCAGCCGCTACCAGGAAATGAAATATAGCGCCATCGCAGAACTGCTCGGCTGTACCGTCGAAGTGGTAAAGGTTCGGGTTCATCGTGCGTTGAATGATTTGAGAAAATATTATTTCCAGATTGCAGGAGAATAACTATGAACAACAATCATGTAAAAGAATTCTTGCTTGAATACATCAACAAGAATTTAGATAATCAAACCGAGAAATCTGTGCGACTGCATCTTGCTTCGTGTGAAACATGCAGGAAGGAATGTGAATCATTAAGTAACTGGTGGAGCGCTCTCGAACAACTTCCGAATGAAAAACCATCGGAAGCGGTGCGGGAGAAATTTTATAAAGTTCTGCAAAAAGAAATTGAAGCACAACAACAATTGAAAACGTATGGCTATCAAAAACCGAAACGGAGTTGGTTTGAATTTCTCTTCCCGCAACCTGTTGCCGGACGACTCGCCTTCGCCCTTGTCATCCTTGTTCTTGGCGGATTGATTGGTTCCTTGATAAAGCAAGAACCGAAATCAGCGCCGATAGATGACAAAACAGAATTGACTCAACTTCATGAAGAAGTGAAACTGATGAACCGGCTGTTGACTGTTTCGCTTCTTCAGCAGCAATCGGCTAGTGAGCGCTTGAAGGGCATCAGCCAGAGTTATCGTTCCGAAGGATCCGACCCTGAAATCACGGTGGCTCTTCTTCAGGCGCTCAAGTATGACCCGAATGTGAACGTGCGGCTTGCCGCTCTTGATGCACTTTCACGAAATTTGAATCAGACGGATGTAAAACAGGAATTATTTGAAACACTGCCGAAGCAGGAATCGCCTCTTGTTCAACTGACTTTCATTGATTTGATGGTTCAGCACCGCGAAAAATCATCGGTGGATATTTTCAGACAAATGTTAAAAAATCCCGGGATGAATAAATCGGTCAAACAGAGAATTGAACAAGGAATACTGGAATTGAATTCATAACCCTTCAGTCTCATTCCGTACTTGACACGGAATTCAAACTTCACTTGAACAGGAAACCATTATGCAATTACTCATAACACTAATTTTTACATTTTCATTTTTCTTTCAAACTTCAACTGATTTGAGCGGTAAGTTTACAAAGAAGGATTCCTTCGAAAAGAAGATGAAGTTTTCTACTTCCGAACATCGAACGCTTGAAGTGGACCTCGTAAGCGGCTCAATCACCATCACCGGTACTGATGATGAGAATATTTCCATCACTGTTCATCGTTCCATCAAAGCAAGAACGGAGGAGACGCTTGTTGATGCTATGAAAAATTCATCGTTAGAAATTGAAGAAGTAAACGGTGCGCTCACGCTGTACCATGAAGTTCCGTATCGGGACGGCAACGGAGTAGAAGACAAAACATGGTTCCGTTACGGATACAATGTCAGGTACGATGTGGATATTCAACTTCCGCGTCAAGTCAATCTTGAGTTGAAGACCATCGAGCGCGGGAAAATTCTTGTTGAAAATATCACCGGTGATTTTCGTGTCACACACATCAATGGCGACATTACTATTGAGAATATTTCGGGTTCCGGTTCCGTATCAACTATTAACGGTGATATATCAGTAGCGTTTAGAGAAAACCCGAAAGAAGATTGTTCATTCAAAACAATCAACGGCGACATCACAACCCGATTTCAGGATAATCTCTCTGCAAATTGTTCCCTCAATACTATAGACGGTGAGTTGCTCACTGAATTTGATGTGCAACAATCATCGAAGCAAGACAAGGAGGATGAACCGAAATTCAGACGTGTCGGGTCAAAGAAGATATACAAAAGCGGTGGTGCGACGCGTATAACTATTGGTAACGGCGGTCCTGAGTTTTCATACAGCACAATCAACGGCGACGTCTCGCTCCTCAAACAGTGATACCATGAAAACGATTAACGATGAATTGTTACATAGCCCACAACGTTAGTTGTGTGTAGAAATAAAATCAGGTCAAACCGTTTGAGCGATTTCAAAACAAGCAGTGACAGTAACACAATTTTCAATAACATAAAAACGAACAACCATGAACAAGCAACATATTTTCCTATTTACAGTTATCACTCTATTCCTTCTTTCAAGATGTTGTTTCGCGCAAGATCCGGATAAGTTGAGTGTTCCTCTCAGCGATCCGTCGCGTCCCGTCTTTCTTAAAGTCAGCATCCTCAATGGTGGTATCACCGTGAAAGGATATTCCGGGAGTGAAGTGATTGTTGAAGAACGGATACGAGAATCCGACGAAGATGAGCACGACGGCAAAAGTGAAAAGAAACGCGGACTGAAACGTATCCCGAACATGAGCACCGGCTTGACAGTCGAAGAGGAAGAGAATGAAGTAACAATCAGTACGAGCGTGATGGCTTCCGGCCGAGTCGTCAATCTTACGGTGCAGGTTCCGATCAACTGTTCGATGAAACTCAGCACGCTGAACGACGGAGACATCAAGGTTGAAAATATAACCGGCGATGTTGAAATCAGCAACCTGAATGGCTCGGTGTTCGTTGAAGGACTTTCCGGCTCCGCGGTTGTAGATGCACTGAACGAAGATATCAACGTTGCGTTTTCCAAGGTGGATCAGAAAAAAAGCATGTCGTTCAGTTCAATGAACGGCGATATTGACGTCACTTTCCCTTCCGACGTGAAGGCAACGATGCGTCTTAAGAATGACATGGGCGAAATCTTTAGTGATTTCGATATCAAGATGGATTATTCGGCGTCAAAAGTCGAAGATAAATCGAGAGAAAAAATGGGAAAGAAAAAAATCTCGATGGAAAAAATGATGACCGGTTCCGTCAACGGCGGCGGCGTGGATATTCTCTTCAAGAATTTTAACGGTGATATTTTTATCAGGAAAGGAAAGTAATCTTCTCCACATTTTCATTATCAAGAATCCCCCGTCCACTCTCCGGGAGCCATTTTTTTCCGAAACACACGTTACGAGATAAAGAATGAATTGAGTATATTTGTCTCCATAATTTTGATTGATAACATTCTTTCTTTGTTGACATGAAACTAACTATTCTATTCATTTCCGTATTCTTCCTCTTAGGTATTTCTCTTACCACAAATGCACAACGTCAATCCATGACACTCACACAGAATATCCAACGGTTCGTCCCGACGGAAATCAAAGCGGATGTTTCAAAACTTTCTGATGGCGACAAACAAGCGCTTTCGAAACTTATCGAAGCGGCGAAGTTGATGGACTCACTGTATTTGCGTCAAGTTTGGTCGGGGAATATTGATGCGCTGAACAAGTTACAAAACGATGCTTCACCCGATGGAAAAGAACGACTAAAATATTTCCTCATCAACATGGGACCGTGGTCGAAACTTGACCACGACGAACCGTTCATCGAAGGCGTTCCGAATCAGAAACCGACGGGAGCAAATTATTATCCGGAAGATATGACGAAGGAGGAATTCAATAATTGGCTTACAACACTACCGGAAGATGAGCAGAAAAAAGCAACGGGATTTTTCCATACAATCAGACGAGATGAAGCCAAGAAGTTGAAGTTAGTTTCGTACAACGAGGAGTACAAAACATTTCTTGAACCTGCCGCACAGTTATTGAAGGAAGCATCGGACTTGACGGACAATCCATCGCTGAATAAATTTCTTGCAACAAGAGCAAAGGCGTTTTTAAGCAACAACTATTATGAGAGCGATGTGGCGTGGATGGATTTGGATTCTCCGATTGAGCCGACCATTGGTCCGTACGAAGTGTATCTTGATGAGTTGTTCAATTACAAAGCGGCGTTTGAAGCGTTCATCACACTGAGAAATGATGAGGAAACGAAGAAACTTGAAAAGTTTTCGGGTTACTTGCAGGAGATTGAAGACAATTTGCCGATAGATGAAAAGTATCGCAATCCAAAGTTAGGCGCTTCATCACCGATTCGTGTTGTAGATTTAGTTGTAACCGGAGGCGAGTCACGTGCCGGAGTGCAAACCGCCGCGTTCAATCTTCCGAATGATGAACAAGTAACAAAAGAAAAAGGAAGCAAACGGGTAATGTTGAAGAATGTTCAGGAAGCAAAGTTCATCAAAGCGCTCGTTCCGATTTCCAAAGTAGCGGTTGATGAAAAACTACTCGACAAAATTTCATTCGAGCCATTCTTCACTCATATCCTCGCTCATGAATTGATGCACGGACTTGGTCCTCATTCAATCACAGTAGACGGAAAAGCAACGACAGTGCGGCAAGCGATGAAAGAATTGAGTTCTGCATTAGAAGAAGCGAAGGCGGATATTTCCGGACTGTTTCTCCTGCAATATCTGATTGAGAAAGGGTTGCTTGAAAAATCATTCGAAGAACAACTGTACGTAACATATCTTGCCGGTATATTTCGCTCGGTACGATTCGGAATCAAAGAAGCGCATGGACGAGGAATGGCGTTACAGTTCAATTATTTAATTGATGAAGGCGCGATTACGTTTAATCCCGCAACAAAAAAGTTTTCGGTAGATTTCGGAAAGATGAAGAAAGCGGCTACGAAATTAACGGGCGAGATTATGACTATTCAGGCGGAAGGAAATTATCAGAAAGCAAAACACTTGCTTGACACGTATGCCGTTATTCGTCCTGAAATGCAATCGGTGCTTGATACACTGACCGATGTTCCGGTAGATATCGCGCCGAGTTATCCCGGCGCGAGGTAGAACTTCCGATACATTTTTCACTGTAATATTCTCAAAGAAGACGCGAAGAACCCTGAGAAAATCTTTGTGACCTTTGCGTTTCGACTTCGTGCACTCTGCGGTTTCACTATCACTTATTAACAACTACATCAGAAAAAATACGATGGGCGAATATCAAAAACATTTATACATGATAGTATTTCCTATCAATGCTTTGGTGGCATCGCAATTGTCGCCGAAGGAATTTTCACAACACTACACCATCGGAAGTGCGAAGCACTTTCGAGGAAAGGTCGTCTTTGCCGAAGTGGACATCAACTTCCGCAATTCGTACTTCGATATTGAGCATTACCTTTCACTCACGGTCAACAAGCCGGATGGAAGTCCGAAGAAAACAAAGTTCATCTCTTCGTACCGTGTGCTTGAAAATGTTGATTTGAAGGCATTGAAAAATCTTTACCTCGTAACCGCAAACGGCATGATGCTCGAAATCGCATCGCAACCGTACACAGCGGTGAACGAACCGGGATTGGTTCGCATTTATCAGGAACTTACTCCGCTGTCCAATCTGATTGCCTCATCGCTTGACCAGCGTGCATTCGGAAAGTATATCACGAGCGAAAGTAAATCGAAAAGCGCCCCGAAGATTTGTTTCACACAATACGAGTTCAATATCAATGAGTTTGTCGAGAAAAATAAGAACCGGGAAATCTGGTATTCACCGATTCCTGAAACTCATCCTTCGCGTCTTTACGAATACATCCGGCAATTACAAACCAAACCGACGAAGAAAACAAAAACACTCAATCTGAACACAACGTTTCTCGATGCATCATACACTCTGATACGCCATGGTTTCTGGTTCGCCGCTGCCGATGAACTTCTCTTCTACCCAATGCCATCGCAAACAGAATTAGAAAATAATCATTACGATTGGTGGAAATTTATCCGATAACCTGTTTTGAATACAATAAAACGATACCCCGCTTTTGTAAGATTGCGGGGTTTTGTTTTATGTTGAAAATCTATTGGCGTTCAATGATACAAAACAAACTCGACTCATCTACCTCTTCAATTGTTACCCGTATTTGTTTTACGTGCGAAGCAAGTCGTTTGAATTGTTCGGCGGAAACTGTCGTTGCCGTGAATCCGTCTTTGCAGATAATTGTTCCGTTCCCGGTTTTGTCGTAATCAATTTCTCCCAACAATCCGGCTTCCGATTGTAATTGAAACCACTGCAGCCGATGCTTCCAGAATTTTTCAGAATAGGTTGAGAAAAGAATGACGCCGCCACGTTTGGTGACACGCACGCTTTCATGAATCAACTTCTGTTGGTCAACATGGAACGCGGAGATTCCGTTTTGAATACAAACAACACTATTGAAAAATTTATCAGTAAACGTTAGTTGTACGGCGTTCATCCTCGAAAGGTAACAGTTTGAAATATCTTTCAGATTTTCTCTTGCAAGTAGCAGACTCGACTGAGATGTATCAATACCAAAAATACGAATAGATTTCTTTGCGAGTAATGGAATGATTCTTCCGTAACCACAACCTAATTCAACCACGTTGTCTCCGCTCTTGATGTATTTCAAAACGTGATTGACCTCAGCGTCCAAATATTGACGGACGCGTGATGGTGCAATCTCGTAACATCGTTTCAATTTTTCGGCTGAAAGATGAGTGTCATAATAATTTGTGGAATCGGTCATATCCGGTTTACTCCCGAATGATTGAATAAATCAAATCGTCAAATGTCTGTCCGTTTTTGGTGATATTCTTCCTGAGGCGGGCTTCAAATCTGTATCCTGCTTTTTCAAGAACGCGTACTGATGCGATGTTTGAATCGAACACGCTTGCATAAATTCTTGCAAGGTCAAAATTTGTGAAGGCATATTCGGTCAATGCTTTTACTGCTTCCGTCATGATTCCTCTCCCGCGATATTCTTCGCCGAGCCAATAACCAATTTCCGCTGTACGGCGATACACATCTTCTTTGAATATCAATCCGATTCCACCAACTGCCTTCCCCTCCACTTCGATTGCAAGATTGAACGTTCCTTTTATTTTACTTCCCTCCTGAATCCACGATGCGGCTTTTTCAATTGTGTACGGATGAGGAAACACATCACGCATGTTGTTCCAGATGTTGAGATTGTTAGCATGATAGGAGAGCGATTGTACGTCTCCTTCTTGCCAGGTGCGGAGTGAACAGGTTTTGAGTTGAATAATCATTGTTCTCTTTAGTGATAGAGAAAACTTTTAGGAGTTTACCAAGAGAAATTAAGATAAGAAGTAGTTTATCAGAAATTTAACAACGCGTTGATTTTATTTAATGCGTCTCGTAAAAGAGGATTTGGCAGTTTGCAAATAAATTCGACTTCTCTCGTTTTCCAATCAAGATTTTTGATTTGGTCAGATAATATAACGTCGTTAATTTCTAACTTGTCGGGAAGCTTAACCTCGAAAGGATAACCTTTTTCCTGACTTGTTATCGGGCAAAATATTGCCAAGTTAGTTTTACCGTTGTAAGCCAAAGGAGAGATTACCAAAGCGGGTCGTCTTCCTGATTGTTCGTACCCGAATTGCGTATTAAATGTCAACCAAACAATATCTCCGGAATCAGGAACATATTTCTTTGATTTCACCAGAGTTCCACTCCAACTCTTTTCCCAGAATCAGTCTCGTTGTGAAGATTAGACTTCTTTATTCCGGAAATCAATTCCTCTAAAGAATATTTCTTCTCCATGTGTTATCCTACATATTATACTTCAAAAGAAAACTCACCATCGAATCCGTCGAGCCGTTGGTGTTATCAATCAGACTTGCATCGAACGAGCCAACAAGATTGGTGAGCAGACTGTAATCGGCAATGAACGAAATGACCGAGCGTTTTACATCGCCGAAGGTCGGGACGAATGTGCCGGAGAGCCGGAGTTTTTCCTGAAGCAAACGATACCGCACTCCGAGCGTGAGCGTTGTGTAATTGAAATCTCTTTTCGTTGCTTGTGTTTGTGCTGGCAGTTTACTGTTGCTGAAAGATAATCCCACGGTTGACTGCAACGGGAATTTCCACGTGGACATCAGCATCGTTGTAACGACTGTGCTTTTTGTGTCGAAACTTCTGAATGTCTTATCGTCCGTGTTGCTCGTGCTGAAACTGAACGATGCGTTGTGTCGTGCAATTGCATTAAAATCATATCCCAACTGAATGAACAAACGACTTGTCAAATCTTCTCTCGCCGTTCGCGCTTTGATGCTGTCAGGTCCGTTCGGGTCAAGCGTGTACAATCTGTTCGAACTTGTGTTTTGCCCGTAGCCGACGGTGATGTTCGGGAAGTTGAAGCGCGGGTAATACGCAGCGCTTCCGTTCCAGTTGGTGAAGGTCGTTGTAGCAAGTTTCGTCTCGTCGGTATTGTCTTTCAACTGTTCAAACGAGCCGGTGAGAAAGAGTTGATTCTTCATCAAGCGCAGTCGGTCGAATACATTAAAGCCCTTCACATCTTTTCTGAAATACGTTTGCCCGAACGATTGGTATTGACTTCCGTGAAAGAGATACGTCCCTTTGAGATAGTTATCGAACATATCGAGCGCGAGTCCGCCTTCATACGACATGATGGAAGAAATCTTATCAATTGAAAGCGGAACAAGATTTTCGTTCACCGTGATGTATTTGGAAACAACATCGCGGATATCTTTGAAATCTTTTCGTTTGTCTGCCGAATCTGCATCTGTAAAGAGCGAATCAATTTGCGCGTCGCTTATATTTCCTTTTTGGATGTTTGAATTGAACACGCTCGCTCCACCCTGCGCGGTGAGTTGCAGTTTCCTATCGAACATGCCGATGAACAGGTCGGAGCCAACCACAACATTTTCCTGTGGTTTGATTCCGTGTTTGACAGAACCGGTTTCGTCTTGCGATTTCAAATAGGTGAAACCAAGTTGAAACGATTCTCCGCTTCCGAAACTCGGACGAACTGCTGTCAGTTCGCGCTTGAACGTTCCGTACCGATATTCCGCCCAAAGATTGTTTCCATTCGTAGTATCGTACGGACCGAACGCGCCTGTTGGGTTCTGACGTGTTGTGTCGTTCTGTACGAACGTCAAACTATCTTTGGAAAAAATGCGAATCGCTTCACCTTCAATCGTCCGAACAACATCGCCGCTGGTAAAATCAACATTGAAGAATCCCAACTTGAGGTTTGATGAAACGCCACGAAGCCGCTTGCCACTCATAATCATACTTGGTAACACAGGATAATCATCGCCGTATCCAATGCGAAACCATGGTGTGTTTGCTTCGATGAAGTACCGATTGACCGGCTGACGGTTGGTCTGTTCTTCACTGCTTGCAAACACTTTTCCGCTCAACGTGAGCGGGCCTCGTTGCGTAGAAAGATTGAGCCAACCGCGATTATATGGTTTCCATGAATTGGAAAATCGTTCGTGCCGCGTTTCAACCTGCGCGCTGAGGTTGTACAAAAACTTCGATGGCTCTTCTTCATACGAGAAGAGCGGATATTGACTAAACTTCAACGTCTGCGTGTAATACAGTTGTCCTTTCTTGCTGAATAAATCTACGCGGAACACATGGTTACCGTCGCCGAGTGATGGTGTCATCTTCTGTGGGTCAATGATAATCAAACTGTCGGCAATCGAAGCGATTTTTGTTACTTCGTTTCCATCAATAAATAATTTCATCGTAGAAACATCAACCAACGGACTGACATTCTTGAGCGCGAGTGCAATCATCAGTTCGTCGGAGGGAACGGCGCGTCCGGTATCGGGACTGAGAAAGACAACCATTTGTTCTTTCGGTGCGGCGGGGTGCACAACCACACGAAGCGGATTGTTTTTCGGATTTTCCGCAGGGTAGGTGTCATAGCCATTCTTCAGCATAATTGTCATTACGAAATAATATTCAACTTCGTTCGGGGCAATTTCCTCGCCGGGAATTGTTGCAGTTGCGGAACTTCCGGTGAGCGTCATCTCAACGCGTTTGTAATCGCTCATACCGGAAGTCCGGTAATTCAAAAACATTTGATTGACGCTGACTGCGTTGGCAAGATCAACCTTGATTTCAATCGGTTCTCCTTCTCTTCCTTCACTTGTGTTGATGGAGAGAATTTTGTCGCTCACCTGAGCGAACACCGGAATGCTCAACAGTATGAGCAGGAGTGCAGAAAACATTTTTCGTAGAAGCAAATTCATCATGGCAGTTTCAAAATAGTGTGTGGTCATTTATGAATTATGTGAGGCGACGGAATCAATCGCGGTAGCGGATGCGTAACCGCTTTTTGTTGTTCCGGTCATTCTTCAGTTCGATGTCGAGAAGATTTTCCCGACCGCTTCCGCTTCCTGCGTTGATGGAGCGGCGTGCATCGTTCGTCTCGTTCGAAGTTGCATCACGGACAAACACGCGACCGTCGGTGTAGGAAATTCCCGTTTGTCCCGGTCCGACATCAACGCCCGTGTTGGAAATTGAATTGAGCAGGTTCACCAATCCTTCAAGGACAACAACGACGTCACCGCTATCGAGCCGCACCATCGTTCCGCGTGTTCCACGAATTGCCGCGACCGAAGTCGGAGAAGTGAAAATGAATTTTTCGTTCTCCTGTTTTTGAATATCGAATGAGAACTCACCCCGTGTGAGGTGAACATTCTTTTCGAGCGCGCCCTCTTTCTGTTCGCCGAGAAGTTGCAGTTCCGATTTTTCCCGTACACGCAAAATACTGTTATCGGTAAACTTCACTATGGCTATTGAACGTTCTCCTGTTCGAACCTTGTCCCCGGGATAGATCAATTCGCCCTTCTTCACCGATGCCCAATCAATAGTCTCTGTTCTCCGGGATACTTCGCGGATGACTTTCACCGCGAGCGCAATGGATTTTTCTCCGGCAGTCATCACAAAACCGAACATCAAACCGACTGCAAGAATGGAAATTGTTATCAAAACCTTTTTCATAGTTACTCCTTCTCTTACTCTGTCACTTTCATTTCGATAATGCGGTCAGGATTTCTCAACAACTCTTCAAGCAGAACTCGAAATTCCATCAACGAAATTCTTTGTCCGTTGAGATACAGTTCTCCCGTCATCTGATATTCTTCGAGCAATCGTTTCAATGCTTCGGCATCCATCCCCGGAATATCATTGAGAATATTTGCAAGTTCTTCCGTTGTGACAAATTGCTCGGCGAGATTGTTTGTCATTCCGCCGCCCGTTTGAGAAACTGTGAATTGCCAGACTTCGCTGTTCAATCCTGCATCGCTCCCGCCGGTTCCCGTCGAAAGCGAACGAACAAACCACACGTACGATTTGCCGAGTTCCAACGCACGAACTCCTGCCGCCGGATATTGCAACGTCCGCACACCGACAGGCAATTCTGAACTCCCCGAACGAGCCACAATCATCGGGGTTCCGCTCAATGCTTCTTCGTTTGATTGATGATGCGCCATTTTTTCATAGACGGAAAGTTCGACTTGTTCGCCATCGAATGTCCATTGAAACAACGGAAATGGCGTCGGAACATCGCTGTTCTCTAAAGGACTGAGTAACTCGATGCGTGAAAAACTTCTGATGGTGAGAACGATATCACGTGAATCGGAAGCAGCGGGCGTAATTGGATTTACATCTTCAATTCGTACATGAAATGTGTATGTCCCATCGGGTAGTTTTCCGGTTGCAAGCGCAAGTTTCTGAATTTTCTCTTTCGCTTCCTGACTGAACACGAACGTACCCGGTTGAATTGCTACAGAACCATCACGTCCAATATCAGTATTATTGATGCTTCGAGGTAATTGAAATGGCTCCGTGTTAAATGTAACCGCATCCTGGTATTGAACATCCGCAAGAGCGATGTCCACGTTCACATACAATCGGACGGAGGTTAGCTGTAAACAGTTCACACAACTCATATCGAGCGTGAAGAACCAGTTCTGACTTCCGAAATTTTCAAAGTCAATATCGCCAATGGTAAGTTGATTGATATCGGCGTGGGTTTCGTTCAAACGGAGTTGCTGAGACTTCGCCTGCTCACTGAACAAAAACAGAACGAAGCAAGAGATGAAGATGGAAAACCATCGTTGAGTTAGTGGAGACATACTGTGTTTCCTTAGTAATTGAATGTTACTATACGTGCGTGCATAAAAAACGAAATTTTCAGAAGAGTTCGGGTGATTATTCTCACTGTGATGTAAGAACCCTACCCCTCACTCCCC
>JACPVN010000096.1 GCA_016191715.1 Ignavibacteriota bacterium
ACTCTTTTTCTTCATACAAGAACTTCTTATATTCACCCATCAACTTCGGGGAAGATTGGTGCAATGAGCGCCAATCAATGTCGTTCATTTACCTTGTATTACATTGAAAGAATCACATTCTCTTTTTCTGATTTTCCTGTTGTTGATTGCCGTGTTGGCTGTTGTTGCTCTCAGTCTTCATGGCTGGGAATATTATTTGACGCCACTTGAGGCGCGTCCGTTTCATTCCGAATACTCTACACTCAAACCTTCCGGCTCGTATGGTCATGGATTAGGAATTGTTGGAACATTGATGGTTATCATCGGTGTCTCGACCTATTCAACGCGCAAGCGAATTCGTTCGCTGTGGAATTTAGGCAAGTTAAGCCGGTGGTTGGAGTTCCATATTTTCCTCTGTTTGCTCGGTCCAATATTAGTTATCTATCACACAACTTTTAAAGCAGGTGGTATCGCTTCCATCAGTTTGTGGACAATGCTTTCCGTTGCCGCCAGCGGAATCATCGGGCGATTTCTATACACGCTCGTTCCGAGAAATCTTAACGGTAACGAACTGACGTTGGAGGAAATCAATTCACAGTTGCAGGAACTCGGCTCATCACTTCAATCAAGCACGATTGGAAAACAAATTGTTCAGATGATTGATGATGCGTTTGCCAACATCAGCAAGCCGAAAAGTCTTAGTGAAACATTTTCCACCTTCATGCACTTGCAGTCAATTAAGTCGCATGTAAAGCATAACATTCACAGGTTGATTGGCGAGAGCAATCTTTCGCATGATGTTGCAAAGCAGATGACTGCATCTTCCTATGCTCGTGCTTCGCTTTTTCAAAAGTCGTTGGTGCTTTCACAGGTCGAACGAATCTTTTTTTATTGGCATGCAATTCATCTTCCGTTTACGATTATTATGTTCATCACGCTTGCGGCGCATGTTGTAGTTGTTGTGATGCTTGGGTACAGGTGGATTTTGTGAAACGATTATTTACACAAATGATAGTTGTTGTTTCAAAAAACAAAGCCCCCTGTCATTCCCGTGCAAACGGGAATCCACAACAGTCGAAAGTTGTATGGATTCCTGCTTTCGCAGGAATGACAAGCGAAACGTTCATGGTTTTGAAAGAGCCAAATGTTTGTTCGTTCTTGTTGTTATTGTTTGTCTTTATTACAGCACCTGCAATTGCGCAGTTTTCCCCCGGCGAACTTTCCCGCGCACATCAAAAGTTAGAAGGGACGGACAACTGCACACAGTGTCATGAAGTCGGTCAGACAATCAGCGGCTCGAAATGTTTGGCGTGTCATTCTGAAATCAAGAAGCAATTTGATGGCAAACGCGGGTTTCATTTTTCAGAATCGGGCAAGCAATGCGTTGATTGTCATAAAGACCATCTCGGTCGCGATGCGAAGACAATGTTATTTGATGAACAATCGTTTCTTCATACAAAAACCGGATTTGCATTGAGCGGGAAACATGGCAAAATCAAATGCGAACAATGTCATGCAACAAAGAACATCAAAGATGAAGATGTGAAAAAGAAATTGGCTGAGTTTCCACACAAAACGTTTCTCGGACTCATTCAATCGTGCGCTTCGTGTCATGAAGATATGCACAAAGGCATATTCAAGGATGAGTGTTCGACATGCCACACGACCTCCGATTGGAAACCTGCATCGAAGTTTAATCACGCAACAGTTGCGTTCAATTTAGAAGGCGAACATGGAAAAGTGGAATGTTCGAAATGCCACTCTTCCATTTCATCAAAAAAGAATTTAGTTGATTTCATGCCAAAGAGTTTCACAGATTGCACTCCTTGTCATGCTACACCGCACGGTGAGAGGTTCACGGGAAAAGACTGCAAGTCGTGTCATACATCTAAGGGATGGCGAACGGCGATGAAGAAAACGTTCGACCACGAGTTGACCGCATTCAAACTTGCGGGACTTCATGTAACGGTGAAGTGCGAGAAGTGCCATCAACCAAACAAGAAAAAAGCAAAATCGCTTCGGCTTACACACGAGCGTTGCACCGATTGCCATTCAGATAAACACAACGGTGAGTTTCTTGCACGATACAAGAACGACTGCAAAGTTTGTCATAATGAAAACGGATTCAAACCATCTTCATTTACGTTGGTACAACATAATGAGAGCAAGTTCAAACTTGAAGGCGCACATACGGCGACTGTTTGTTCCTCCTGTCATTTGAAAAAAGAAACAAAGCAACTCACATTTCATTTCGAAAATCAGAAATGCGAGTCGTGCCACAACGACCCGCACCGTGGCGAGTTTAAGAATGTTATGGTTGATGTTGGATGCGCAAAGTGCCATTCGACAGAGCGATGGAAGTCAGTTTCGTTTGACCATTCAACTACTAAGTTTCGTTTAGAGGGAAAACACGAGAGAACCATTTGCTCGGATTGCCACAAACAACTTGGTCAGGCAAATCCAACAAAAGAATTTGGCAAATTGAAAGCCGATTGTGAATCATGTCATCAGGACATTCATCAAAAACAATTTGCTTCAGGTGAAACAACAAATTGCGCTACGTGTCATAAACCCGATGGTTGGAAAATATTAGTGTTCAATCATGAAACACAAAGTTCATTTTCTTTGAAGGGAGCGCACATGAAAGTTGAGTGTCGTTCGTGTCATCGTGTTGAGGAATCGAACGGAATAAAGTTTGTTCGGTTCAAACCGATGGCTTCGCAGTGCGAATCGTGTCATCAGAGGAAGAATTAAAAATGCAAAATGCAAAATTAAAAAAAATCTTTAGGGTATTCTGCTTCTTCCTGAGTGTAACTGCCTTTTCACAGCAATCTCCTCATGGAAAGATTGAGTTGAAATGCGAAACATGTCACTCGACTGAGTCGTGGAAGATGCGGACGGATGCTTCGTTCAATCATAACGCAACAGGGTTTGCGCTTGAAGGGAAACACAAATTTGTTTCGTGTCAATCATGTCATAATAAGTTTGAGTTCACCAAAGTAAAATCTGATTGCGCTTCGTGTCATACCGATGTTCACAAATCTGAATTGGGAACGAACTGCTTGCGATGTCATACGAACGACTCGTGGCTCATTCCCGATATAAAAGAGAAACATCAGCAAACTCGTTTTCCATTGTTGGGAAACCATGCGTTCGTTACATGCGAGTCGTGCCATGAACGGACTTCGTCAAACCATTTTGCAGGAACTCCGCTTGAGTGCATTGCTTGTCATCAGAAAGAATATCAGTCTACGGCTACACCAAGTCATGAGCAGGTAAAATTCCCAATTGATTGCAACCAATGTCATACAGTTACGGCAAGTTGGTCGAGCGGATTTGACCACAATCGAACAACATTCCCACTTACGGGAGCGCATCAGACAACGATTTGCTCAGAGTGTCATGTTGAAAATAAATTCGTCAATCTCCCGTCTGATTGTTACAGTTGTCATGCACAACATTTTGCTGAGGCACAATCACCGAACCATGAAGCGGCAGAATTGAGTTATGATTGCACATTGTGTCACACCACAAGTGTTTGGAAACCTTCTACTTTTGAACATAGTGCAACAGCGTTTCCACTAACCGGAAAACATTTCACGACTGAATGTCAGGCGTGCCATAAGAATGGCAATTACAACCTGACGTATTCCAATTGCGTTCAATGTCATCAAACAGATTTTCAACAGGCAACAAATCCGAATCATCAGACGAGCGGTTTCAATCAGAATTGTCAATCATGCCACTCAACAAGTAATTGGGAGACAACAACATTCGACCATTCAACAACTATTTTTGCTTTGACGGGCGCACATCAGGTTGTGCTTTGTTCATCATGCCATACAAACAACAATTATCAGTTGACATACTCGAAGTGTTATCAATGCCATCAAACGGATTTCCAACAAGCGCTCAATCCCAATCATGTTGATGGCGGATTTGACCAAACATGTCAACCCTGTCA
>JACPVN010000097.1 GCA_016191715.1 Ignavibacteriota bacterium
GCGGTTCGTTGTTCGTTGTTCAAACTATTAATTTCAAACCTCAAACCCTTTTCTCTAAGTTCCTTCACGCTTCCAATACACTCCTGCTTTCCGCAATCCGAACAAATCCAAATTGGAAGAGGCGTTCCCCAGAAGCGGTCGCGGGAGAGTGACCAATCTTTATTTTCTGCAAGCCAGTTACCAAATCGTCCTTCACCAACTTCGGGTGGATACCAGTTGATGGTTTTGTTTAGCTCAACCATTCTCTGTGCGTATTTGGTTGTTGCGATGTACCACGAATCTCTTGCATAATACAACAACGGTGATTTGCATCTCCAGCAATGCGGATAACTGTGTGTGATTGTTTCCTTCTTGTACAGAATATGTCGCTCTTTTAGATTGCGAATGATTTCCGGGTCAGCATCTTTCACAAACAATCCTGCAAAGTCAGTCACTTCAGGATTGAACTCCCCGCTTTTATTCACAGGATGAATCGTAGGCAATCCGAACTTTCGACCTGTTTGATAATCATCTTCGCCGTACGCGGGAGCCATGTGAACGATTCCGGAACCATCTTCAGTTGTAACGAAGTCCGCTTCAACAACATACCAACCGCGTTTGTTTGTTTGATGGAAATTGAACAAACGTTCGTATTCTTTTCCGGCTAAATCTTTTCCTTTGTATCGTTCGACAATTTGATATTCACCTTCAAGTGCAGAGAGTCTTGCTTCTGCAAGAATCAAGAAGACATCTTTGTGATGAACTTTCACATAATCAACATCAGAACCAACTGCAAGCGCAACATTTGAAATCAGAGTCCATGGAGTCGTTGTCCAAACGAGGAAGAAGGTGTTCTCTTCTCCTTTGACTTTCATTTTTACATAGACACTCGGGTCTTTCACGTCCTCATAACCAAGCGAAACTTCATGAGAGGAGAGAGGTGTTTCACAGCGCGGGCAGTACGGTTGAACTTTGTAGCCCTTGTATATCAAACCTTTGTCGAAATATTGTTTCAACGACCACCAGATTGATTCGATGTAATTATTTTCGAACGTGACGTACGGGTCATTCAGGTTTACCCAATATCCCATTCGTTGCGTCATCAACTCCCAATCGGTTTTGTATTTCCACACCGACTTTCTGCACTCCTCATTGAACTTTGCAACGCCATACTTCACAATTTCTTCTTTGTGTTTGAAGCCGAGCGATTTTTCAACTTCGATTTCAACAGGTAATCCGTGCGTATCCCATCCCGCCTTGCGATGAACCTGATAACCGCGCATCGTTTTGTAGCGACAGACCAAATCCTTCAAGGTTCTCGCCATGACATGATGAATTCCCGGACGACCGTTCGCCGTCGGCGGACCTTCATAAAACGTAAATCCCGGTTTCCCTTCACGCGTGGAAATACTTTTTTCAAAAATCTTCTGCTCGTTCCAGAACTTGAGGATTTCCTGCTCAAGTTGAGAGTAATTGATTTTATCTGTGAGTTGTTTGAACATTTATTTTTGATTTGGTCTAACAATTAATTCAAAAGTGGCATTTACAGTAACTTGCTTCGTAACATAATTGGGCATAATGATAGTCTTGACAACTCCAGCCTGTAAAGCCATTACTTGTTGTTCTCTTAAACGGTAATAATATTTTTTCGGTTCGATGTCACCCATATCAACGGTAATCTGAACAGGCTCACCGACTATGACACCGAATGATTCAGCAAGTTGTTGTGCTTTGGACTTCGCATCAACTACTGCTAAAAGATATGCTTGATTTCGAATACTATCAAGAGGAATATAACTAAAAATAGGCGTACCTATAGATCTTGCACCATTCTTAACCATCTTGTCTATTAACAAACCTGCCAAACTAATATTATTAGAAAATATTCTCAATGTGCTTGATGCAAGAAAATATTCTTTGGGTGGTTCATCTCGATCTACATACTCAGACTGTGGTTGGATTTCAAAATTTGATGTAATAATATTTGAATCGGCAATTCCTTCTTCGCGTATAGCATTAATGACCTTCTGTAATAATTTATTGTTTTTTTCGAGAGCAGGTGTTGCTTCATCATCTCGTGAAGAAATTACCATACCGATTTCAACGCGGTTCGGAAGTATAGAAACAATTCCAACACCGGTTACTGAAATAGTTCTCCTCTGCTCTTGGCAATAAACATTGTCAGTAAAAACAAAGATGTTGGTAACTATCAATAGGAATAATTAATTTTTCATTTTAAATAGGTGTTGGATTTAAGAAACA
>JACPVN010000098.1 GCA_016191715.1 Ignavibacteriota bacterium
ACATTCCTGTGAGTGCAACTGTTCTTCCGTACGAAAGATTTCTGATTGTTCCTTCCTCAACCTTCTTCTTTGGTAACGAAACAATTACATCTCCCTCCACCTTCAATCTTTGACCTACAACCTGAACAGTCTCAGCTTCAATCCGAAGCGAGTAAAACTCTCCCTTCGAAACCGCCCGCTCGTTCACAACTCCAATTATTGTTGTTTGAATTTCTTCTTCAGTGAGGAATCGCTCTAAGGAATTATCCGATTGATATTTTGCATCGAACGAGATTTTGAACATCCCGAACAAAATCAAACAGAGAAGAATAAAGAGCGAAGTAAAACTCGCTTGTGGTTTGAATTTCAAAAAGAGAATGGAGAGCAATGCAAGAAACAGGAGTCCGCCAATGAGCCACCACAAAGAAATATTCAATTGCCAACCGATAAGAATACCAACGATAAAAGGCGCACACAATTTTATTGCAGGATAACGGTCGAACATATTCCTCCTTCTGTTTATCCCATTATATCCAACAATGCGGGAACAACATGTGTCAGATTCTTCACCGACGAAGTCAGTTGCTTGTGGAGTTTGCCATACACAAAAAGTGGGACAGGATTTCGTGTATGAGTTTTTGTTGACAAATCTTCGAGATTCCCGTGGTCGCTTGTGAGGAAAAAGAGATTTCGTTCTGCATCAAAGTGATTGATGATACCCTCCAACAAAGCATCCAACAATTCCAACACTTCAATTGCTTGCGGCATTGATTGATGATGACCGATATGGTCAGTGTAATAAAATTCAAACAGAGTAAAATCGTATTCGTCAGAAAAACGGGCGAGACGTTTGCCTGCTTCCTGCGGAGTAAGTTCAGAGACAGTCGGAAATCCTTGTGCATTCCATCGCTGACTTGTAATATCAGCAGAGAGCGCTTCGCCGTGAGCGAGAATTTCATGCGTGTTTAACGCAAATCCTGATGACACCCATGAGCACGTTATTGCAGTCATTCTCATTTTTGTCGAGTTGATGTACTCAAAATATTTCGGCGGAAACGCATTGGCGTAGAATACTTTCTTTCCTTTGTCTGAAAGTACCTTGAAAATGTTTTGTTCCTGAATAATCGGTTTTAATGTTGAGTACGGATACGGTCCGAAATGTTTACCGATAAACTTCGCGGCGTTCATTCCGATCATCAATGCAGTTTGTCCCGTCCCGCTTTGCGGTAATCCTTCAACGCCAAGTGTCGCATTGATGGGAACGAGAGAAGAAAGAGAATTGGAATGATGAGCGTCTCGCAAGTGCGGTAACTTTCCGTCAAGAAGTGAACGAAGTGATTTCAGATTTGCGGCAAAGAACGGATTAACGCTTGCATCCTTCTTCCCGATTCCTACCCCATCGAGAAAGAGCATCAAAACGTGAGGAGATTTTTTACCCATTCAAGATTTATCTTCAAGCATAACTGTCACCGGTCCGTCGTTCACAAGTTGGACATCCATCATTGCACGGAACACACCTGTTCTAACCCGCGCATCGCCGATTTGCTGACGGAGAATTTTCACAAACTCTTCATACAATGCTTCTGCTTGACTCGGCGGAGCGGCATCAACAAAACTCGGACGATTTCCTTTCCGTGTGTCCGCATACAATGTAAACTGAGAAACAACTAACACTTCGCCTTGAATATCTTTCACAGAGAGATTCATTTTCTCCCGAGCATCTTCAAAGATTCTTAACTCAGCGCAGCGACACGCAAGATAATTTGCCGCTTCGGTTGTGTCCTTGTGTGTTACACCAAGAAACACCAACATCCCCATCCCGATGTTACTGTGAAGTGAACCGTTGATGCTCACGCTTGCTGAACTCACACGTTGAACCAATGCTTTCACAAACTTACTTTCTGTGCTTTGATAACTCTTGGGATTCTTTCCAAATCCAACACCGCTTCGATGTTATGAAACTTTGCTTCGTGCAAGATTGATTTCACTTCTTCGCTTTGATTGTACGCAACCTCGAACAACAGCCAACCGTTTGGCTTTAATAATTGATGCGACAGATTTGTAATTGCTTTGTAGAACGTCAACCCATCACCTTCATCATTCAATGCAAGATGCGGTTCAAAATCTTTTACATCTTTTGAAAGCATCTCAAATTCTGAATTAGAAATGTACGGAGGATTAGAAACGAGCATGTCGTATTGATGACTGCCCAATTTATTTTGATAATTCATAACACTACATTTCTTTAGATGTACTCTGTCCGTAACTTCATGCCTGTCAACATTTTGCTGAGCGACTGAAAGTGCATCATCAGATATATCAATCGAATCAACAAAGACATTCTTTTGAAAGTGAGCGATGCTGATTGGAATATTTCCCGAACCTGTTCCGATATCCAATATCCGGATTTCTTCATTAGATTTGCTCTTGAGAATTGTTAATGCTTCGCTGACTAAAATTTCCGTTTCGGGGCGTGGAATGAGTACACGTTTGTCAACATAGAATCGCAATCCCATGAAATGCGCTTCATTGGTGATGTATTGAATCGGTTCGTGTTCTAATTTCCTTTTGAAGAGTTCTTTGAAGTGCGCAAGTTCCTCCTTCGACAACATCTTTTCAAACTGAGAGTATAAATCAATCCGCTTGCACTTGAGAACATGACACAACAACAAATCCGTCGTCAGTTTCGGACTGTCAATTTCTTTCTCCTTCAGATACTCAACGCACCAGTTTTGGAGAGAAAGGATTGTCCATTGTTGGGATTGTTCGGAGGATGCCATTTGCCTAAACAGGAAAAATAAATGAGTAAAGTGAAATACTGAAGCTGAATTATTTTAAGAAGGGAATGCCTAAATCTTTACAAATTTTTCTTACCAGATTGTCGTTAATCTCTGTGTGCCTTGGAACGGAAGTCCGTTTATTCAGATGTGGGTTTTCCCACCATGAATGTCTTTTACCCTCACGGACAAATTTGCAACCTTGTGAAAGTAAGTATCGAAGTACATCGCCTCGTTTCATACCATGATAAGTTCTTCTTGGTATTTTCCTTCTGCGGCTAAAATTGCATCTCGTTTATTATACTCTAATGCTTCCTGTAATGTGACTTCTAATGTTTGTAACAACTCTTCACGTGTTCGTTCCTGACAATTTACTCCCGGAACTTCTTCAATCCAGCCTATCCACCAATCGCCATCGTTTTTTAATATTGCTGTATATTTATTGTTCATTTGTTCTTTTCTTCACTGATAATAATAGATTGTAAAAATATAAATAGATATATCTTTAAAATCAAGCAATTCCCCGCACCACCACAATCGTAATGTCATCATACTGTGTTGTTCCTGTACTGTGTTGCTGTACTCTTTCAACAATCGAATCGAGAACTGTATGTGCTGATTCGCTTGCATTTGCTCGGATGACTTCTTCTAATATTGGTTCACCAAGTTCCTCACCTTCCTTACTCATCGCTTCGCTAACGCCGTCGGTAAACAAAACGAGAAGTTCGTCTTCATGCAAGCATGCAGTTCCTTCATCATACGGCATCATTGTTTTCATCACGCCAAAAATTATTCCGCCTTTATCGAGCCGCTCAAATGTTCCATCCTTGTGAAGAATGTACGGCGGGTTGTGTCCTGCATTGACGTACGTTAGAGTTTTTGTTTCGCTGTCAAGAATTGCAAGAAAGAACGTAATGAATTTATCTGAAGTCGTGTTTTCAAAAATTAAATCGTTTACGCGTGCAGTAAGGTCAGGAAGTGAAAGCCCAAGCGGAACAAGAGCGTGAATCGCGGCTTGAAGATTTGCCATGAGAAGTGAAGCAGGAGTTCCTTTGCCTGATACATCACCGATTGCGACAATAATTTTTGTTTCCGATAGGCGAATGACATCGTAATAATCACCGCCGACTTGTTTGGAAG
>JACPVN010000065.1 GCA_016191715.1 Ignavibacteriota bacterium
TAACAGGTTTGGTTTAAAGGATGGTGAATATTTACTTCGTATCATCGCCGATATCCGGGGAGAAGAAAATAGGATGACGAAGAAGATTTATATAGAAGGAAGTTCTAAGTGTTGATTTTATCACGTCTTGATATAAAGAAAATTAACTGAGATTGAATAAGTACTATGTTACCTGTTTTTATGGATTTATTCATTAATGGATTGAATCTAAAAAATATTCTCGCACAAGAAAACATGGGCTTCAGCCCTGATTTCAGTGGCTAAAGCCACTTTGGGTGCGGAGATTCTTTTCCCCCACGATAAATCGTGGGGTTATTAATAGATTATTCATTCTTGCGTAACGTCAGTTACTTTATCAATATCATAATCCATTTGTTCTCATTCATTGGGCAATAATGGAATTTATCCTTCCCGAAGAATGTGGTGTTAATAAAATCCTTTGTCAGTTTCACTTCGACGGGTAGAGATTCAAAACACCTAAACACTACAGTAAGTTAACTAACGTTGCAACAAATATTCACAACATCAAACGAAAGGAAATTCATATGCGTACATTTTTTTATTCTACTTTATTTGTGGTACTGACAACTGTTTGTGTGTTCAGTCAGATACCGCGCAAAATACATTACCAGGGTGTTCTTGCCGGAAACGGTGCGCCCGGACCTCATGATATGTTTTTCGAAATCTACGATGGACCTGAGACTGATCCAAATGCGTTACTTATCTGGTCCCAAAACTTCACAGGAAATAATAAGGTAGTTGTGAAAGGTAATGGTATTTTCAATGTTGTTCTGAGTGTCCCTAATGGTATTACATTCGACAAGCCATATTTTCTGCAACTCACAGTGGACAGTGATCCGGCAATGATACCAAGGGAACAATTGGGAACATCTCCTTACAGCTTTCATTCGGAAAAATCGGAACATGCAAACAATGCAGATAATGCACATAACATTGATGATGACATCGTTTCAAATGGTAAGATACAACAAGGTGCAGTGACATGGGATAAAATTGGGAATAGTCAAGTTAAAGGTTCACATCTTGAGGATAACACGATAACATCCGGGAAGATAGGGAATAGTCAGGTGAAAGGTTCTCACCTTGAAGATAATACGATAACATCAGGAAAGATAGGTAATGCACAAGTGAAAGGCTCACACCTCGAAGACAATACGATAACATCGGGTAAAATTGGTAACAGCGAAGTGAAAAGCGCTAATATTGAGCCGGGAGCTGTTACGACTGTCAAGATCGCTAACAGTACAATTCTTTTTGAAGACATCGGACAGAACGGAGCAACAGCGAATCAAGTAATCAAATGGAACTCAGACAACTCCGCGTGGATAGCCGCCAACGATGAAACAGGACCTGGGATATTTCTTCCACTTGCCGGTGGAACAATGACTGGCGCAATTACAAATACCGGAAATCCATCAATCACGATGGGGAAAGGAAATTTCGGAAACAATAATACGAACACCGGAACTCATTCGTTCGTAGCAGGTTCGTATAATCTTGTGTCGGGAGATTTTTCTGCTATTAATGGTGGTGGTGGATTGGCTAATACTGATGGCAATGTTATTAACGGAGGATTGTCAGTAATAGGTGGAGGAAAGCAAAATTATATCGGGGCAGATGTTACGTTATCTACGATAGGTGGAGGAATTGGAAATAGAATTGAAACAGGTCCTGCCATTACTGTAGGAGCTACGATAGGCGGCGGTTCAAATAATGAAGCAATTGGTCATTACTCCTTTGTCGGAGGAGGTGGCGGTATTAGTCCACCGATTGGATATGGCAATAGAGCCCGAGGAGATAATTCAACTATTTCAGGTGGGAGAAGTAATTTAGCTTACGGGAACTTTTCAACAATAGGAGGAGGTGACGGAAATAGAATAGATAATGAAACAGGAGCTGCCGGTGGACATTATTCAGCAATACTTGGTGGAAGTATGAACAATGCTATTGGTGAATATTCGTTTATTGGTGGCGGTCAGAATAATACGGCTGGCACAGTACCACCCGCTCAAGGGAGTTATGTTACTATCAGCGGTGGCGGAGGGCCTGCAGTCGCCGATGGAAATAGTGCGTTTGGTGAAGCATCAACTATTGGAGGCGGGAGAAAGAATACTGCGACAGGTCATTTTTCAACAATTCCGGGGGGACAAGGTAATTTTGCTTCCGGCATGTACTCATTTGCAACTGGGAGAAATGCATATGCAGATGATGACGGTTCATTTGTATGGGGAGATAATCAAACGGAGACTGTTTCATCAACAAGTGAGAATCAGTTTGTTGTTCGTGCAAGCGGTGGAATGTGGCTTGGTACAGATTCCGATGTTGATGCACCGCATCCACAACGCTTCATCCAAACAAGCACAGGCGCTTTCTTATCCACTGGTGGAGTTTGGTCAAGCGTCTCTGACCGAAATAAGAAGGAGAACTTTATGCCGATTGATGGTAAAACCATTCTTGGAAAACTTGCCAAACTTCCGATTACCATGTGGAACTATAAAGCTGAAATTCCTGAAGTCAAACACATCGGTCCGACTGCTCAGGATTTTTATGAAATATTTGGATTAGGGAACGATGAGAAAACTATCTCTACTATTGACCCTTCCGGAATAGCCCTTGCCGCAATTCAACAACTAAAGAAAGAGAATGACGCTATGCGTTCTGAAATGAATGAACTTCAGGCACAAGTTAATCATCTGACAGAAATCATTCAATCGAAAAGTTTTAATACGAAAAACTCATCTGATAAAATTCTCGGTGATAATAAAATTAATGATAACAAGTAATTAGAAAGGAAGAGACTATGTTAAGTAAAATATTTTCAATATTCATTGTTGTGACTTTGTTCTTCTTTTTTACAGAACGAACACAGAGCCAGCCATACTTTTTAGTTAGTTCATCACATGGTGGTACGTCCGGAGAAATGAGTAGTGCAAATTTCACAGCGGCATTTTCTGCCGGTACATCAGCCGCAGGAGAGATGTCTTCTCCATCATTTACAACTTCAAGCGGCATTATGGAAGTGACAGTAGTTCCAAGTTCTGTCTCCGGTTACAAGTTCAACGATCTTGATGCCGATGGTATCTGGGACCAACCGGACGAACCCCCGCTTGAAGGATGGACGATTGTTCTTTCGCCTTCGGATTCCTCCAATCCGATACGTTCGGAAATTACAAACGCGAGCGGCGAATATTTTTTCGCGAATGTTGTCGATGAAAATTATCGGGTATATGAAACTCAACAATCAAGCTGGACACAAACCGCACCTTCCGGTGGACAATACACAATCACAGTTGTCGGAGGAAACAGTTTCGCGAATCTGAACTTCGGGAATACGCGATTAGGCACGATCCGGGGATATAAGTATAACGACCTTAATGGAAACGGTTTACATGACAGTACGTCCGGTGATATTGAACCGCTCTTATCCGGATGGACGATTCAACTTTCAGGAACTGCTAATCAATCAACAACAACAGACGCGAGTGGACAATTCTCATTTACGAATCTTCCTGTCGGAACATACACTGTGAATGAAGTACAGAAAAACGGTTGGATACAAACGTACCCTCCATCTCCCGGAACACACACCATTAACCTCAATGGTGGTTATGTCTTTATCATGTTCGGTAATACCGGAACGAGTTCGATAAGCGGAAAGGTCTTTGAAGATCCAAATAACCATTGTGTGCAGGATGGGAGCGAATATGGATTGAAGGGTCGGAAAATAAAATTGGAACCCGGAAATCGTTATACCTTCAGTGATGCGAATGGAAATTATACCTTTGCGTCGTTGGGCGCTGAGACTTACACAATTTCCCTTGAACCAAAACAATTTTGGGGGCAAACATGTCCAGCCAGTTCGTCAAGTTATATAGTACCTATTACCGGTAATCAAACAGTTACTGGGAAAGATTTTGGGAGTGAGGTAACACAATATGTCCAGGATTTATCGGTGTATATGTGGGCTTCGTATCCGTCACCCTTACGGACTCCTTGTTGCGGACAAAAAATGACATATGGAATTTATTATGAGAATTCCGGTTCGGTACCGGTTTCGGGCGCACAAGTAATTTTGAATCTTACCGCGCACGGAGATTTTGTATCGTTCACAGCAACTCCATCATTGAGCAATCCGAATCAACCGGCGGCGAAGAAATACGTTTGGGATTTGCCTGACCCATTTTTGCCCGGTGCGTCCGGTTATATTTATGTTGAGTGTCAACTTACTTGTGTGTTACCGGCATCTCCGATGATCGTTTCGCATGTGAGAATAGATCCGCTTTCTACTGATGATGTAAAACCAAACAACGAACAAAATCACATGGCAAAAGCTGAATGTTCCTACGATCCGAATGATAAAGCGGTTACGCCGGCAGGTTGCGGAGCGGAAGGATTCATTACGGCAGATGACTCACTTACATACAAAATTCAATTTCAAAATCTCGGCACGGGACCGGCATATCTTGTTGTTGTTCGAGACACACTTGATGAAGATGTGGATGTCTCGACCGTGACGAATCTCGGAAGCAGTCATTTGAATACATTTGAAATCACCGGTCGTGAATTGAAGTGGACGTTCTGGGATATAATTCTCCCGCCGGCAATTCAAGATGAACCGGGAAGTCATGGATTTATTACCTTCAGCGTAGAGCAAATGCCGACGAATCCGGTTGGCACTGTAATAGAAAATGATGCTTCGATTTATTTCGACTTGAACGAGGCGGTTGTTACCAACACAACCACAAATACGATTACAAACACTCCGCTTCCTGTTTCTGATTTCACAGTATCTGAAAACTGTATTTCAGGAAATTGTACATACGATTTCACATATACCGGTGGAACAAACGGTGCAACGTTCTCATGGGATTTCGGATTTGGTGCAAACCCTGAAACATCTTCTGTTGAACATCCGACAGGTGTTTCGTATTCTGTCTCCGGACCAAAGATTATTACACTCCAAGTCAAATTAGGAGAATGTAGTTCCGAGCCATCTATCGCATTGGTAGAAGCAGAAATAACGACGACTGTTTCATTTTCTGTAAATAACGGTTGGAACATCGTCTCTGTTCCCGTGATTCCCTCTGATTACAGTAAGGATAGTTTGTTTCCAACAGCAACATCCCCCGCATTTACGTTTGCAGGTGGTTACACTCTAGAAAATCCCTTACGTAATGGTGTTGGATACTGGATGAAATTCCCCTCCGCACAAACTATTCAGATGGAAGGTTGGCGGACACGAGCAGAATCGCTGACGGTTGCAGAAGGGTGGAATATGGTTGGCTCAATCAGTGAACGGACGAGGGCAGAAAGTCTTACAACCGAACCGCTCACGATGACGACGTCTTCGTTCTTCGGTTATGACCGAGGTTACTATATCACTGAATACATTGAACCGGGGAAAGGGTACTGGGTGAAAACCGATACTGCCGGAATAGTAATTTTAAA
>JACPVN010000106.1 GCA_016191715.1 Ignavibacteriota bacterium
GCGGCAAGTATATCGTCAACTGGTGTCCAAAAGACCATACCGCCATCAGCGATGATGAAGTGAATTACGTTACGCAACAGACGAACTTGTGGCACATCAAATATCCCATTAAAGATTTGCAGGAATATGTTGTTGTTGCAACGACGAGACCGGAGACCATGCTTGGCGATACAGCCGTTGCAGTGAATCCGAAAGATGAACGCTACAAACATCTTGTCGGGAGAATAGTTCTTCTTCCGCTGGCGAACAGGGAAATCCCCATCATTACGGATGACTTTGTTGACCCGACTTTTGGAACGGGAATGGTGAAAGTAACTCCCGCACACGACCCGAACGATTACTGGATTGGCGAGCGGCACAACGCTAACATGGGACAGCGGCACTTCATGGCGCCGATAAACATCTTTGATGTTTCCGCTCATCTCAATGAGAATGTGCCGGAGAAATATCAAGGTATGGATAGATACGATGTGCGCAAAGCGGTTGTAAAAGATTTGGAAGAACTTGGATTGCTCTTAAAAATCGAACCGCACGAACACAACATCGGAAGGTGTTACCGTTGCGACACAGTCATCGAGCCGTATCTTTCCGACCAGTGGTTTGTAAAGATGAAACCGCTCGCGGAGAAAGCGTTACAAGTCGTGCAAGACGGGACAATCAAATTTCATCCTGACCGGTGGACGAAAACGTACGAGCATTGGATGACGAACATCCGCGACTGGTGTATTTCGCGCCAACTCTGGTGGGGACATCGAATTCCGGTTTGGTATTGTGTCGGCGCCGACCATTGCAGACTTGAATGCAGGCAACCGATAGTTACACGAACAAAACCTGAAACATGTCCGCATTGCGGCTCGACAAATCTTCGGCAGGATGAAGATGTACTTGACACGTGGTTCTCCTCCGCACTTTGGCCCTACTCAACACTTGGGTGGCCCTGCGATAATCCTGACTTGCGTTATTTTTATCCGACTGCTACACTTGTCACAGGACCTGATATTATTTTCTTCTGGGTTGCGAGAATGATTATGACGGGATTAGAAGTAACGGGAGAAATTCCATTACCGGATGGTTCACCAAGAACTCAAGCAAAAGATATGGTTCCGTTTCACGATGTCTATTTCACAAGCATCATCCGTGACATGCAGGGAAAGAAGATGAGCAAATCGCTCGGCAACTCTCCTGACCCGCTCGATGTGATTGCTGAGTACGGAGCCGACGCACTTCGATTTACCATCATTTATCTCGCTCCGCTCGGTCAGGACGTTCTGTACTCAAACGAAAAATGTGAAATCGGAAGAAACTTTGCCAACAAGATTTGGAACGCAGGAAGATTTCTCCTCATGAATAAATCCCAACTTCAAATTGAAGTGCCAACATCGCACATCGCATATCCCACATCGAACAAATCCGAAATCCGCAATCCTCAATCCGAAATGTATCTTGATTTGGCTGACCGCTGGATTCTCTCCCGTCTCCATTCAACGATGAGGGAACTGAATGAAGCGCTGGGTGATTTTGAAATCAATCAGGCGACGAAAATATTGTACAGTTTCATCTGGCATGACTTCTGCGACTGGTATGTGGAGATGTTGAAAGGCAGATTGTACGGAACTGAATCGAATGAAATAAAACAAGTGGTGTTGAATCGTGCCATCGGTGTATTTGATTCTGCTCTGCGATTGCTTCATCCGTTCATGCCGTTCATTACGGAAGAACTCTGGCAACATCTGGAAGAGAGAGGCGAGAAGGAGAGCATTATGGTTGCAGAGTATCCGGTTCATGAGGCGGGATTGATTGATGAGCAGGTTGAAAAGGAAATGTCGTTTGTGCAGAATGCGATTTTGAGTATCCGGAATATTCGAGGAGAACTTTCTGTTCCGCCATCGAAAGAGATTCAACTTATCATTAAGTTTGCGGAAACATCGAAAGAAGAAATCATCAAAAAGTATTCGAGTTACTTCCAACGACTTGCACGCGTGACAAGCATTGAACAATGGAATGACGGCTCGAAACCCAAGCAAGCGGCAAGCGCGGTTGTTGAAGGAGGAGAGTTGTTCATTCCCTTGGAAGGATTGATTGACCTTGATGCCGAGCGAGATCGAATCCAAAAAGAAATTACTCGACTGCAAGGATTGTGCGAAAGTACGGAAAAGAAACTGAGCAACGAAAGTTTTGTTGGACGCGCTCCGAAAGATATTGTGGACAAGGAACGGGAGAAGTTAGAGAGTTTCAGACAGAATTTGGAGAAACTGAGGAAGAATCTGGAAAATTTGTAAGAATTGTATCTCTGAACAGATTTACTTACAATGGTAGTGAACGATAATATAACAATCACAAAATCAGTTTCCGGAAAGAATATTCGTCTAACGTACAAGCAATGGTACCACATTATTGAGTCGCATGATTATATGGCTGGTAATTTGGAAAAAATTGTGGAGACGATTGCTCAGCCGGAGAGTATCGTACGTGGTACGGTTGGTGAATTGCTTGCAATGAAACTGTTTGAACGAACAAACATTACTAAAAAAACGTGCATAGTGGTCTATCGGGAAAATGGTGATAGATTCATCATCACTTCTTTCTTTACCTCTGAGCCGGAACGAATCAAAAGGAAAGGAATTGTATGGCAGAAATAAAAGAATTTGATTTTTCAGTAGTTCCGTACTTGTTAAAATTCGGACATAACAATTATTGGGTGGACTATGATGAAGAAACGGACACGCTGTACGTAAGTTTCCGCAAGCCACAGTGCGCGAATGATAGTATCATGAAAGATGATGCAATTTATCATTATGATGGAGAAGAGTTGGTGGGAGTTACTGTGCTCAATGTTAAGAACTATCAATCTCAATGAATCGTGCAAATTAACATTGATAAGCAAATAGAGTATTGGCTTACGACTGCAAAGAGCGATCTTGAAACAGCAGAAAGCTTGTTGGCGCTGGGGAAGAATCTTCATCACTGCTTGTTCTTTCTTCATCTTGTGATTGAAAAACACTTGAAGGCATTAGTTGTAAAACACACAAAGGAAATTGCGCCAAAGACTCATGATTTAGGTTATCTCTCAAGAAAAGCCGAGCTAACTCTTACAACAGAACAACAGGAGTTTCTCGACCGGATGAATCAGTTTGTGCTTGAGGCAAGATACCCGGAAGATAAACTTGAAATCTATAAGATGGCGACACCGGAACTGGCACACACTACAAAAAGAAATCAATGGAGTTCATTCAATGGCTTTACCACCTCATCAGGAAATAGAAATAGCCAAGCGCTATATTGCCGTTTTGAGAGAACATGGTATTCAGGTTGAGTCCGCATATCTCTATGGCTCCTATGCGACCGGCAAACCGGAGAAAGACAGTGACATTGATATTGTTGTCGTCTCAAAGCAATTTACACATTCACGATTTGAGGATAGCGTCTCCATAGCGA
>JACPVN010000066.1 GCA_016191715.1 Ignavibacteriota bacterium
AACCAATCTCTCAGTTTATATTTGATGGAACGCTTCCCGATGTTCTTCTCCTCCAACCAGCGAATCATTTTCTCTTTGGCATCATCAACACAAAGTCCGTTTAGAAATCCACTGTTGATTGCCGGACCATCTTCCGTAAATGCTTTCCCCGAAAAATCCGTTGGCGGCTGAACCGTTCTAAGAATCGGAAGATTATACACCTCAGCAAATTCCCAATCACGTTCATCCTGCCCGGGCACCGCCATGATTGCGCCGGTGCCGTACGTCAGCAAAACATAATCGGCAATCCAAATCGGAATCGGTTTCTCCGTCGCCGGGTTGATTGCATACGCGCCGGTGAACGTTCCTGTTTTCTTTTTCTCCAACGCAGTCCGTTCCATCTCGCTCTTCTGCTTCGTCACTTCACGATACGCCCGAACTGACTGAGCGCAATCCTCCGTCGTCAATTCATCCACAAGCGGATGTTCCGGTGCAAGCACCATATACGTCGCGCCAAACAACGTATCAGGACGAGTCGTAAACACTCGAATTGTCTTTTGTTTACCTTGCCCCTCGCTAACCTGTCTTTGCGAACCCGCTTTAGCGGGTGAAGCAATCTCCTCTCCCGTCACGTCGGAACTCTGCACTACAAAATTAATCTCTGCGCCATCAGATTTTCCAATCCAATTCCGTTGCATCTCCAAAATTCCCGGATGCCAGTTCAATTCATCCAGGTCTTTTTCCAACCGTTCGGCAAACGCGGTTATGCGAAGCATCCATTGCTTCATCGCCCGCCGCTCGACCTTAAACCCTTTTTCAACCCACTCATTTACTTCTTCATTCGCAAGCACAGCACCCAAACCGGGACACCAGTTCACAGGCATTTCCGCCTGATACGCCAACCGGAAATTCGCCATATACCCATATTGCTCTTTTTCAGATAATCCGTCAGGAATCGGCAGTTCGGAAATCGGTCTCGCATTCTTTTGAACCGGGTCGTACCACGAATTAAAGAGTTTTAAGAAAATCCATTGTGTCCATTTGTAATACTTCGGGTCGGTCGTGTTGACTTCCCGCGACCAATCGTACGATAAGCCGAGCATTTTAATCTGCCGCCGGAACGTATTGATATTTTCCTCAGTCGTAATGCGCGGATGAATTCCCGTCTTTACCGCATACTGTTCCGCAGGCAAACCGAACGCGTCCCAACCCATCGGATGCAAAACGTTGAACCCGCACATCCGTTTGAAGCGGCAATAAATATCAGTCGCCGTATATCCCTCCGGATGCCCGACATGCAACCCCGACCCTGAAGGATACGGAAACATATCAAGCACATACAACTTTTGTTTTGATGCGTCCTCAGTTGTTTGAAATGTTTGTTCTACATCCCAATATTGTTGCCACTTGGGTTCGATTTCAGAAAATGGATAATTCATGTATGATGATTTTCGATGATAGTGTTTATACCGTCATGGTGAGTCCTGTGTGCGGGAAACCACAACAAAGTGCATCAAAAATACAGATTTTAGGAAGGAGAAACAAACGAAAAATATTCCCCTCTTGAGAGGGGATTAAGGGGAGTGTTTCGTGTTGAAAAAACTAATCGTGTCATTCCGGCGCAAGCCGGAATCCACTTCGTCTCCCGGATTAAGGAGTGTTTCAATTGTTGAAAAGAAACCATCCTCCAGTACTCCACTCCATCCCTTACTTATCAAGTAATCATTAATCGCTCATTCCCAATTGAACTTTAATTGCAACTTCAATTTTTCGCATTTCGAATTCTGTCAACTTGCCAATGCAGTTAAGTAAACGAGTTTTACTTACGGTCGTGAGTTGGTCCGCCATCGCTTTGTGTTGTTTTCCATTCACAACAACTAACGCTTCACTTGGGTAAACATGTTCCACATTGCTCGTCAGTGGAACTACTTGCAAGCGATTCAAATATTTATTCGCAGCATCGTTGCTGATAATAACTGCGGGACGTTTCTTTTGAATTTCACCGCCAACAGATGGTTCAAAATTCACCCACCAAACTTCACCGCGGTTCATCGCTCACATCATGTATCGTTGCTTCACTCCATTCGTGTGCCTCCTGTTCACGTTCTTCTTCATGCGCCATTGCTTTATACGCATCTTCTAAATTCTCACTCACTACTCGTTGCCGCACAATATCTTTTACTACATACTCAATACGTTTACGTCCGGCAAGTTTACTCAGATTTTTATACTCAACGTCATCCATTGAAATTGTTACTTTGTGCAGCATAATGTTCTTTTTTACTATTTACTGAAGTTGATAAATGTGAATCCAAAATACAGATTTTCGATAGGAGATACAAAAAAGGAACTGTCAGCTCGTCCAAGCGTCCCCGCTTGGACACAGGTGGAGAGGCGGAGTTGCTTTATACGAGTGGAGTTCTGTGGATGGAATTTGTAGTTGCGTAAACGGGGGGGAGACGCGGAGCATTTTGATTGCTTTGTCACGGGTGGACTGCACCTGCATCTAAGCAGCCTTGTTTTTCGATTAAAGTTTATCTACTTTTATTACAGAGTAAAAAACAATTTCACTTACTTGAAAGGATAAATATAAGGGAATGTTCAAGAAAAGGGTAAGAGTTTCCAATAGCAACAAACCGGAAAATTATTTTGAAGAAGAATTTTGGGTGGACACAGGAGCGTTATATTCTTTTGTCCCTGAAGATTATTTAAAGAAAATCAACATCGAACCTGTTGGTACGCGTAGTCTGATACTTGCGGATGGACGACAAGATACAAGATTGCTTGGCTTTTGTAATTTTCAAATTGAATCGTTGGAAGGTATCATTCCGTGTCCTGTTATTTTTGGTCCGCCGAACTCGCTCTTTCACCTTGGCGCAAGTGCATTAGAAAATTTTGGTGTTGAAGTTGACCCTGTTCAGAAGAAACTGAAACCGATGTTATCGGTCATTGGTGGATTTTTAGTGTCATCTTAATGTCTGGAGACCAATAGGTTAAGAAAATATCCGCTCGTCCAAGCGTCTCCGCTTGGACAACAGGTGTTGACGACAAAGTGTGTTTATCAAGAGTAAGAAATCCCTCTCAAAAAGTGATGAATTTTACAGAAACGCTTGACTCTTAATTTTGACCTGAGTATATTGTGCGGGATAATTTGTGCAAATTCATGAAATGATATTCTATAACTCTTAGACAGTATGATACGTCACCAAAATCGAATCGAAGCAATCAATAGCCGAACGATAAACATTTATTTTACACACAATACTGAAATGCTATGTTAACAAAAAGCAAGAAGACAAAACTACTCTCAGCACTGAAAACTTATAATAAAAAATTTCTAAGCAGGAAGTTGGAGGAACTTGATGAGTCTGGAACAAGATTAATGGTAAACTCCTTTTTAACTGATGTATTAGGATTTACAGAAATTGAGGAGATAAAAACTGAATATATGATACGCGGAACATATGCTGACTATGTTCTACAAACGAAAGG